>PLTJ01000450.1:0-5952 GCA_003164455.1 Acetobacteraceae bacterium | reverse complement strand
TTGCAGCGCGGCGCCAACGTGTTCATGCCGAACAGCACGCCGGGCCAGTACCGCAAGGACTACATGCTTTACCCCGACAAGCCCTGCGTCGATGAAACCGGCGGCATGTGCGCGTTCTGCGTGGCGGGGCGGCTGGAGCAACTGGGCCGGCAGATCGGCGCCGGCCCCGGCCATTCGCAGAAACCGCCGCGCCCGTGACCTGTGCGCGCCCGCCGTGGTGGTCCGGGCTGCTGACCGGCGCGGCGATCCCCGTGGCTGTCCTCGCGGCCTGGGAGATCGCCGCGCGGGTGGGCTTGCTGAATGCCTATCTGCTGCCGGCGCCGATGACGGTGCTGCGCGCCGGGGTGGAACTGGCGCGCTCCGGCGAACTCGCGCGCGACGTCTGGGCGAGTGTGCAGCGCGTGCTGATCGGCTTCGCGGCGGGTGTGCTGACGGCGGTGCCGGTGGCGGTGGCGGTGGTGCGGTGGCGGTCCCTGGAGCGGCTGCTGCGCTTTCCGCTGAACTTCCTGCGCGCCACCCCGCCGCTGGCGCTGCTGCCGCTGCTGGTGCTGTGGTTCGGCATCGGCGAGACCGCGAAATGGGTCGTCATCCTGCTGGCCAGCTTCTTTCCGATCCTGCTCAACACCATCGCCGGGCTGCGCTCGGTGCCGCCTCATCTGCTGGAGATGGCCCGCACGCTCGACCTGACCCCGTTGGAGCGGGTCCGCTTCGTCACCGTGCCGTCGGCCTTGCCCATTTTCGTCGCCGGCCTGCGGCTGGCCTTCGGCAATTGCTGGCGTGCCCTGGTCGGCGCCGAGCTGATCGCGACATCGGTCGGTCTGGGCTTCCTGATCATGGACGCCCAGGCGATCGCGCGCATCGACGTGGTCTATGCCGGCATCCTGGTGATCGGCACGCTCGGTTTCCTCGCCGATCGGGCTTTCCTCCTCCTGACGCAAGGCGGGGGCGATGCCCAGGATTAAGCTCAGCGGCCTGTCCAAGAGTTTCGCCCGTCCGGCCGGCGGCAGCGTTCAGGTACTGGACGGCCTCGACCTCGCCGTCGAGGCCGACGAGGTGCATGGCCTGCTCGGCTTCAGCGGCTGCGGCAAGACCACCCTGCTGCGCCTGATCGCCGGCCTCGAGACGCCGGACCGCGGCACCGTCAGCTTCGACGGCGAGGCCGCGCGGCCTCGCATCGGCGTGGTGTTCCAGGAGCCGCGGTTGCTGCCGTGGGCCGACGTGGCCGGAAATTTGCGTCTGGCGCTGCGCCGCGCCGGCCTCGAGCGCGGCGAACAGGAGGCCAGGATCGCGGCGGTATTGGCATTGGTCGGTCTCGGCGGTTGCGCCGCCTTGCGCCCGGCGGCTTTGTCCGGCGGCATGGCGCAGCGTGCCGCCCTGGCGCGGGCCCTGGTGCGCCAGCCCGCGCTGCTACTGCTCGACGAGCCGTTCGGCGCGCTGGACCCGCTGACGCGGCGGCAGATGCAGGATGAACTGGCCGTTCTCAGGGTGCATTTTCCGCGCACCACGGTGCTGGTGACGCACGACGTGGCGGAGGCGGTGCACCTGGCCGACCGCGTGTCGCTGCTGGTCCGCGGCCGCATCGCCCACAGCTTCGTCATCCGCGCTCACCCTGACGATCCGCCGCCGCGCGGCGCCGCCGCCCGCGAGATCGAGGAGTCGGTGCTCGAGGCCCTGTTTGCCGCCGCTCCTCGAACCGGCGGCGAGGACCATATGCCAGCCCGGAGGTCGAGCCGATGATCCGCATCCCGCGCCGTTCCCTGCTCGCCGCCGCCGCCTTCGCCACCCTCGCGCCGGCGCGGGCGGCGACCGCGCTGCACGTCTCCTACGTGCTGCGCCCGTTCAACGTGCCGCAGATCGTGATGCGCCAGCGCGGCCTGTTGGAGCAACGGCTGGCGCCGTTCGGCGTCGGGGTGGTGTGGCACGACATCACCTCCGGCGTGCTGGAGGCGCAGGCCCTGGCGGCGGGGTCGCTGGACATCGGCGCGGTGATGANNCGGTGATGAACCCGATCTCGGTGATTCTCGCGCTCGCCAACGGCAATCCGATGAAGATCGTCGCCAGCTTCGCGCGCAATTCCCGCCTCGCCGCGATCCTGTCGGTCGATCCGGCGATCAGGACCATCGCCGACCTCAAGGGCCGCACCGTTGGCGGTCTGAAGGGCGCCCTGCCGCACCAGTATCTCATCAAGGCGCTGCAATCCGCCGGCCTCGACATCGGCGACGTGACCTTCCTCGATATGGACCTGGCGCCCACCTACGCCGCGCTGCTGTCCGGGCGGATCGCGGCGGGGGTGCTGGTGGCCGACCTGATCCTGGCGGCGCAGCAGGCCGGCGCGCACGAAATCCCCACGCCGCCGCGCCTGATCGAGCCGGTCAACGTGGTCTGCGCCCGCACCGCCCTGGTCGAGCAGCGGCCCGACCTGGTGCGGCTCTACAAGTCCGTGCAGCGGGAGGCGATGGCGATCGTCGCCGCCGACCCGGAGGCGGCGATCCGCCTGGGCTGCACGGTCAACGGCCTGGACCCCGCCGTCGGCCGCGAGCTGTTTTCCTGGCAGAGTTTCGAGACCGTGCTGACGCCCGCCGACCTGCTCTCGTTGCAGCGGGACATGGCATTTTTGATCGACAACAAGCTGTGCCCCCGCCCGGTGGATCTGCGCGCGGCGATGTTCGAGGCGATGACACCATGACGCCCGGGCCAGCGGCAATGCGGATGGAAAGCGATGGGCTGGGCGAGCATGCGGTGCCCGCCGTCGCCTATTGGGGCATCCACACCGCGCGCGCGGTGGCGAATTTTCCGCTCCTCGGCCAGCCCGTGTCGCCCACGCTGGTGGCCGCCATGGCCACCGTCAAACTGGCCTGCGCGCGCACCAACCACGAACTCGGCTTTCTCGACGATGCCGCCGCCGGCGCTATCGTGCAGGCCTGCCGCGAGCTGATCGCGGGGGACCTGGCCGGCGAGATCGTCGTCGATGCCTTGCAGGGCGGCGCCGGCACGTCGCTGAACATGAACGTCAACGAGGTGCTGGCGAACCGGGCCGACGAATTGCTCGGCGGCGCGCGCGGCGGCTACACCCGCATCAGCCCGCTCGACCACGTCAACCTGCACCAGTCCACCAACGACGTCTTTCCCACCGCGCTGAAGGTGGCCGCCATTACGCTGTTGCGCCGGCTGGAGAAGGCGATCGCCGGCTTGCAGTCGGCGTTTCAGGACAACGAAAAGAAATTCGCCGGCGTGGTGAAGATCGGCCGCACCCAGTTGCAGGACGCCTGCCCGATGAGCCTGGGGGCGGAGTTCTCGGCCTGGGCCGAGGCGCTGTCGCGCGACCGCTGGCGGGTGTTCAAGTGCGAGGAACGGCTGCGCGTGGTCAATCTCGGCGGCACCGCCATCGGCACCGGCCTGACCGCGCCGCGCGATTATATTTTCCGCGTGGTGGACAGGCTGCGCGAGGAGACCGGCTTCGGCCTCGCCCGCGCCGAGAATTTGGTCGATGCGACCCAGAACGCCGACGCCTTCGTCGAGGTGTCCGGCATCCTCAAGGCGCATGCGGTCAACCTGTTCAAGATTTCTTCCGATTTGCGGCTGCTTGCCTCGGGTCCGCGCACCGGCTTCGGCGAGTTGAAGCTGCCGGCGGTGCAGGCCGGCTCCAGCATCATGCCGGGCAAGGTCAATCCGGTGATCTGCGAGGCGGTCGGGCAGGCCGCGATGCTGGCGATCGGCAACGACGCCATCGTCACCCTCGCCGCGCAGTCCGGTCAGCTCGAACTCAACGCCTTCCTGCCGCTGCTCGCGCACGCGTTGTTGCAGAGCCTGTCGGTGCTGGATGCGGCCTGCACGATTTTCCGCACGCGCTGCGTGACCGGCATCGAGGCCGACCCGGAAGCCTGTGCGGCGCATGTGGCCCATTCCTGGGCGACGGTCGCGGCGCTGCTGCCGAGCCTCGGCTACGAACGTGCCGCCGAGGTCGCGAAAGCGGCGCAGGCGACCGGCCGCTCCGTCGTCGATCTGGTCATCGAGGGCGGCTTGCTGGACGGCGAAACGGTGCGGCGATTGCTGTCGGCCGATGCGATGACCGGCCTGGGGTGGCGTGGATGAACCAGATGAGCACACTGAAAAGCCAGCGGCTGCATATCGGCCTGTTCGGCCGCCGCAACGTCGGCAAGTCGAGCCTGATCAACGCGCTGACCGCGCAGAGCGTGTCGATCGTCTCGCCCGCCCCCGGCACGACCACCGACCCGGTGGAAAAATCCTTCGAGATGGACCCCGTGGGCCCGGTGGTGTTCGTTGATACCGCCGGCATGGACGACACCGGCGACCTCGGCGCCTTGCGCATGCAGCGCACGGCGTCAGTGCTGGAGCGCGTGGATATCGCACTGCTGGTATGCGACCAGGATGGCTTCGGCGCGCACGAGGAAAAACTCGTGTCTGTTCTTCGTGAACGCCAGACGCCGATGCTGGTGGTGTTCAACAAAAGCGATCTTGGCAGCCCGCCGCGGGCCGACCTGGACCGCCTCGCCGCCGCCGAAGTCGCGGTCGCGCTGGTTTCCGCTGCAACCGGGCGGAACATCGGCGGGCTGAAGGAGGCGATCACACGACTGGTGCCCGACGAGCGCATGGACGAGCCGCATCTGGTCGGCGATCTGCTGCCCGCCGGCGAGCTTGCCGTGCTGGTGGTGCCGATCGACCTCGGCGCGCCGAAGGGCCGGCTGATCCTGCCGCAGGTGCAGGTGATCCGCGAAATCCTCGACAGCGACGCGATGTGCATGGTGGTCAAGGAACGCGAACTGCGCGACGCGCTCGGCCGGCTGGCAGCCCCGCCACGGCTGGTGATCTGCGATTCGCAGGTGGTGCTGAAGGCCGTCGCCGACACGCCGCCGGCGGTGCGGCTGACCACATTCTCGATCCTGATGGCCCGCTACAAGGGCGATCTGGTGAAACTGGCCCGCGGGGCGGCGGCGATTCACCGGCTGGCGGCTGGCGACCGCGTGCTGGTGACCGAGACGTGCAGCCATTGCGAACTCGCCGACGACATCGGCCGGGTGAAAATTCCGCGCTGGCTGCGCCAGTTCGTCGGCGTCCATCTTGACATCGACGTCGCCGGCGGGGCCGAGTTGCCCGAAGACCTGACGCCGTACCGGCTGGTGATTCACTGCGGCAGTTGCATGACCACCCGCAAGCACATGCTGGCCCGGCTGTACCGGGCGGAGCGCCAGGGTGTGCCGATGACCAATTACGGCGTTGCCATCTCGCTGCTGCAAGGGGTGCTGCCGCGGGCGCTGGAATGCTTCCCGGCTGCGCTGGACGCATACCAGGCGGCCCTGGGCAAGGTTTAATCTGATGGCCTCGCGTTCCGTTATCTCTCCCAATCAATTGATCCATGCTAATGTGGCCTGCCTTGCGCGGTGGTATGTCGCAAGCGTGGCCGGTGGAAAGCCCCTCCTACAATGACGCACGTGGTATACGGTTTCTGGGATGGCGAAGTGCATGACAACCGGGGCAAGCCCCCCGGCGAGGGCACATCGGCCGACGACCTGCACGGTTTCGACGCGTTCAACGATGGCAACGCCATCCGCGCCTTCGTCGGCGATCGCGGCTTCTTCGTGTTCGACCCGACGGTCAGCCTGATCGACACCTTCTGGCAGTACATGGACAAGGCCGCCGAGCAATCCTGCGGCAAGTGCACGCCCTGCCGCATGGGCACCTTGCTGGTGCGCGACGCGCTGGACGCGATGCGCCATGGCAACGCTGGTGCGCTTGATCTCGATGGCATCGCGACCATGGCCCGCCAGATGAACGAAACCTCGCTCTGCGGCCTGGGCCAGACCTGCGGCCGGGCGCTGACGGCGGCGTTGGAGCATTTTCGCGACGTCCTCGAGACGGAACTGACGCACGGCCCGGTCGCCGAGCAAAACGGCATGTCGTACATGACCGCGCCGTGCATCGAGGCCTGCCCGT
>PLTJ01000228.1 GCA_003164455.1 Acetobacteraceae bacterium | reverse complement strand
CAGATGCTGGCGATGGGGCGCGCGCTGATGGCGCGGCCGGCGTTGCTGATGCTGGACGAGCCCAGCCTGGGCCTGGCGCCGCTGATCGTGCGCGACATTTTCCAGACCATCATCGACCTGCGCTTGACCGGGGTGGCGATTCTCCTGGTCGAGCAGAACGCCCGCGCGGCGCTGCAGGTCGCCGACTACGGTTATGTTCTCGAAACCGGACGGATCACGCTGCGGGGACCGAGCGCGGAGCTGGCCGCCGATCCGCGCATCGTCGAACTCTATCTCGGTCACGGTACGCAATAACCACGGGATCTCGCCATGCCCAAACTCGGACAAGCGTTGCTCGAGGCCCTGCGCGCCCACGGCGCCCGCGAGATCTTCGGCATCCCCGGCGACTTCGTCCTGCCCCTGTTCAAGGTCATCGAGGAGAGCGGCACGCTGCCCTGCTACACGCTGAGCCACGAGCCGGCGGTGGGGTTCGCGGCCGATGCGGCGGCACGGTTCCACGCCTCCATTTCCGTCGCCGTGGTCACCTGGGGCGCCGGCGCCTTCAACCTCGTGAACCCGATTGCCGGCGCCTTCGCCGAGCGTTCGCCGGTGGTGGTGGTGTCCGGCGCGCCCGGGCTCCCCGAGGGCGCCGCCGGCTGGCAGTTGCACCACATGTCGCGCGCGCTCGACACCCAGTCGCGCGTGTTCCGCGAAATCACCTGCGACCAGGCCATCCTGGACGACCCGGCCCGCGCCGCCGGTGAGATCGCCCGCGTGCTGCGCAGCGCTCAGGAATTTTCCCTGCCCGTCTACATCGAGGTGCCGCGCGACATGGTGGGGGCCGAGATCGGCCCCGTGGCGGTACTGCCGCGCCGGCCAGCCGACCCGGACGCGCTGGCCGAGTGCGCCGACGAGATTCTCCAACGCTTGCGCACGGCCCGGCGTCCGGTGCTGATGGTCGATGTCGAGACCCGCCGCTACGGCGTCGAGCGCAAAGTCGCCGCCCTGGCCCGCGCGCTCTCCATTCCGGTGGTCACCACCTTCATGGGCCGCGGCCTGCTCTCCGCCGATCCGGACGTGGTGCGGGGCACCTATCTTGGTGCCGCCGGCGAGCGCGCCATTACCACGCTGGTGGAAGAATCGGACGGGCTGCTGCTGCTCGGCGTCATTCTCTCGGACACCAACTTCGCCGTCTCGGAGACGAAGATCGACATGCGGCGCGCCATCCTGGCGATCAACCGCGAGGTCCGGGTGGGCCACCACAGCTACCCCGCCATGCCGATGGACGACCTGCTTGACGCCCTGCTGGCCCGGGCGCCCGAACCGGGGGCAGCCGGCCCGGCGCCGCCGCCACGGCCGCTGAGCACGCTGGTCGCCGACGACGCGGCGTTGCAGCCTTCGGATGTCGCCGCCGCGGTGAACGATCTNNCCGCTGGTGGCGCCGGGCTACTACGCCGGCATGGGGTTCGGCGTGCCGGCCGGGCTGGGCATGGGGGTCGCCACCGGCGAGCGGCCGCTGATTCTTGTCGGCGACGGCGCCTTTCAGATGACCGGCTTCGAGCTCGGCAATTGCCGGCGCTACGGCTGGGACCCGATCGTCGTGGTGTTCAACAACGCCGGCTGGGAAATGCTGCGGGTGTTCCAGCCCGAGAGCCGCTTCAACGATCTGGACGATTGGCGGTTCGCGGAACTGGCCGGCCCCCTCGGCGGGGTGGGCGTGCACGTGCAGACCCGCCGCGAGCTGGCCGAGGCGCTGGAACGGGCGCATGCGGCGCGCGGAAAGTTCCAACTGATCGAGGTGATGCTGCCGCGCGGCGCGACCTCCGACACGCTCGCCCGCTTCGTCGCCGGTTTCAAGGCGGCGCGGGAGCGCAAGGGCTGATACATCACCTTTTCCTGATGCGGCTCGTCCGGGCGGGGGGCTAGGTTAGAGCGTGATCGCCCGAATCGGAATCGGTCGAGGACGTGAATCACGCGATCAAACAAAGAGCTGGAGCGGGATGACTTCGCCTACCAGAAGTCATCCCGCTCCAGGCCGCCCACCGCAACGGGACACCTCCGATATGTCGCTCGCCAGCCGGCTTGCCGTCCCCCTGCTCGCGCTCGCCCCCCTCATCGCCGCCACGCCGGCCTGCGCCGATGCCACCCTCGATGGGGCTGCCGCGTTGCAGGCGCAGGTCCGGGCCTGGATGGCTGACCTGGCCGGGCCCGCCGTCGATCTGGGCAGCCATGCGGTGCAGGTGACCCCGGAGGGCGACGCCTACCGGTTCGAGCTGCCGGTCATGGGTCCGGTGGGTGATGCGGGCTGGCTGATTACCGGCGAGCCGGTCACCGCGATCGCCAGGCCGCTGGCCGGCGGCCGCTGGGCGATCGAATCGCTGCACCTGCCCACGCCGGTGCGCGCCGATCAGCAGCCCGTACAGGACGCCAAGCCGCGCAACTGGACGGCGACGCTGGCCGACCAGGAGATGCACGGCTGGTTCGATCCTGGTCTGGCCACCAGTTCCAGCTTCGACGCCGTGCTGAATGACTACAGCGCGTCCTCCCAGACCGCGGCGGGCACGCAGACCACGCATCTCGACAGCTACACCTGGCACGGCGGCTGGCATCCCACCGACGACGGGCGCGTGACCCTATCGACCGAGGGGCAGGGGGAGAACCTGACGGTGTCCATCGATGACGCCGCCGGGTTCGGGCCGATCACCATCAATGCCGCCGAAGTGCGCAGCAGTGGGCGGGTGGAGCACATCGCCTTCGACCGGCTCGGCGCCGCCCTGCGCAACATCAGCGGCCTGGTGCCCGCCGCCATGCAGGCGGCCGGCGCCGCCGCCGCGCCGGATGCCATCACGCCGGCGGACCGTGCCCGACTGCATGACCTGGTCGTCGCCCTGCGCGATCTGCTCGGTGGCGTGCGGCAGGAAAGCACGCTGGAGCAGGTGCAGTTCGACGTCGGCGGGCAGAGCGGCACGCTCTCCAGCCTGACCATCGGTGGCCACGCCGCCGCGCCCGGCGGCATGCTCAATGCGTCGTTGCATCTGGCCGTGGAGGGCATCGATTCGCCGCTGATTCCACCGGGACCGCTGCGCGACTACCTGCCACGCCGGATCGCGCTGACCCCGCGCCTATCCGGTGTTCCGGCGGATGATCTGGTGGCGCTGTTGCTGCGCGGCATCGACGGGGACGACCATGACTCGCTGCAAGCCGAGGCGATCGGCCTGCTCGCCAAGGGACCCCTGAAGGCGGGGTTGGACGACGTGGTGCTGGACATCGGCGCCGCGGTGCTGAAGGCGAACGGGACGGTGACGATCGCCGCGCCGGACGACATCAAAGGCAGCGCCCGCATCGACGCCACCGGCCTGGACACGCTGATCCACAACGCCAACACCGTGCCCGAGTTGCGCGGCGCAACGCCGTTTCTGATCATGATGAAGGGCATCGGCGAACAGAAGGGCAGCACCACCACCTGGAACATCACCTACGCCGATGGCCACACCGAGGTGAACGGCACCGACCTGAGCGCGTTGGTGCCGTCGGCCCCGACCGCGCCGGACCGTCCGCGCGGCCACAAGTAGCGACATCCGGAACCGCTTCCCTCAGGGTCGGACGTCCACTTCCCGGCTCCCGGCCCCTGCGGCGTGGGTGTACAGGGTGGCGCACCGCGGTGCCGGGCAAACGCCCGCATCCCCATGAAAGGAGCTTCCGATGGACGCCACGCAGGGCCGTATCGACGTGATCTCCGACGCCATCTGCCCGTGGTGCTGGATCGGCAAGCGCCAGCTCGATCGGGCGCTCCCCATGCTGGCCGACCAGGGGCTGCGCTTCACCGTCGCCTGGCTTCCGTTCCAGCTCAATCCCGACATGCCGGCGGCCGGCGCCGATCGCCAGGACTACCGAACCGCGAAATTCGGCTCCCCGGCCCGCGCGCAGGAAGGCGATGCGCGGGTCGCCGAGGCCGGCGCCGCGGTCGGGCTGAAATTCCGCTACGACCTGATGCGCCGCACCCCCAACACAATCGACGCCCACCGGGTGATCCGCCTCGCCGGCCAGCACGGCGTGCAGAACCAGGTGGTGGAGGCGCTGTTCCGCGGCTACTTCACCGAGGGCG
>PLTJ01000400.1 GCA_003164455.1 Acetobacteraceae bacterium | reverse complement strand
CCGCCCATAGGCGCGAAGTAAAGGCCAGGGCTCCACCCTGGATCGGCAAGGGGCCGGGAGGCCCCTTGACCCCACTACTAGGAGGGCTATTGGAAGAACAAAATGAGGAGAGGCGGGGGCGAAACCCCTGGCCTTCCCTCAGTTCGCGGCGGTCGCCTGTGAGCGCAATTCGCGGGCCCGGCTCAGCACCTTGTCTTCCATACCGCTCGCCATGTTCGCGCTAACCGGCGCGTCCACCCACTGCCCGCCCTGCTGCACCTGACGGAACACGGACACCCGCAATCCATCCGTGCGCAACTGCCGGCCCATGATGTAGGCGGTCGCCTTGAACCGCTCGCCCGGCGTCGTGGGCGGTTGGTACCAGTCGGTGATGATCACCCCGCCGAACGGGTCCGCCGAGGCCAGCGGCATGAACGCCAGCGTATCCAGGGACGCCCGCCACAGAAAGGCGTTCACCCCAAGCCCAACACCACCGCCCTCGTCCTGCGACGGCTTCGACTTCCCGCCGAACAGGGTCAGTCCCCCGTCCTCCGTGCCCTTGCCCGTGCCGGGTCCCTGGAAGCGGGGGTCGTTGTATTCGGTTTCCCCCACCGGCGTCGTGTGGCATCCCGCGACGGCCACGGCGAGCGCGAACAGCACGGGGATGATTTTCAATCTCGGGGTCATGCGCGGCCTGTATGAAGGTTCGTCCGTGGCGAGGCATACAGGACCGCCGCCGCCACGCCAAGCCCACCCTGCCGGCGCGCATCGCGCCGGCCGCGAATTTGTAAAAGCAGGCCTTTCCAAAAGAAAGGAGGGCGGTGGAAACCACCGCCCTCCCGCCCGGACCACCCGGTCCGGGAAGACTCAGAGTCGACGCACACTTACCACTTGAACATCGTGCCGGCAAAAATCGCCTGGGCCCGCGTGTTGTTGTTGGTCTTGACAAACCCGGACGAGCTCGAATTCACGCCGCTCAGCATGTCAACACCACGCTGATGGCGGGTGCCATACAGGTAGGTCACTAACAGGTAGGCGCCCGGTGCGACGGTGAAGGTATCACCGACGGCCAAGCCTTGCTCGGTCCGGACCTTGCCAACACCGTACGGGCCGTTCGCCTGGGTCCAGTTACCTGGGCTCTCGAAGTCAAAGGCGTGGAAGCCGATGATGTTCGGCCCGTACGTGTAGGATGCACCGACCAACGGAGCAAACGAGGTCGTGCCGCCAACCGGCTTCAGACCACCCTGGCCATTAAAGTCGCCGTACATCATGTGGCCACCAACGGCCAGCCCGCCAAAGGTAAACTGCAAGCCGAAATCGAGCACGTCCAGCCCGTTATACCGTACGGTGGTGCTTCCCACCGTCGGGGTGCCATAGTTCACCGCGCCATTGTACTGCACGTGGCCAGACTGTATCGTGCCGATAGTGGCGGCAATGCCCACCGGACCGGCCGCCGTGCGAAGGCGAACGACACCGTCGAACGTGTTGCGCCGGCGCCCGGCTTCAGTGGCGTTGTTCGTCGCGGACGCCGAATCGCAGCCGAGCGACTCGTTCGCGATCAGCGGACCTTCCAAGCCGGTGGCGCTGGTCACGCCGTACGGGCAGTTGCCGGGGGTGCTGTCTTCACCCACGGTGCCCGTGGACGGCTCGAACGACACGCCGAAGTCGATCAGGTTGGCGAACTTCGGCGACATGTAAACCATCTTGGTCGTCGTGTACCAAGCCCCGACGTCCTCGTACGGCCAGACAGGCGCCGTGCTGCCGGTGACCAGCGCGGGGTCGCCATCCCAGCCGCCGTCATCGAAGTTTTCGAAGTTACCGGTCATCATCAACGAGGTCGGCTGGTCAGTCGCGCCGACGCGCAGGTAGCCGAACTGGTCGGTGCCGATATAGGTCGTCTCACGACGGAAGTACAGCTCGCCGCGGGCGCGTCCCGAACCCGAGATCGAGCCGTTTGCGCCGCCGCCCGGAGCCGCCTGGTTGTCCTGCCGGATTTCGAGGAAGGCGCCGTATTTCACGCCGTTCGCTGCCACGCCGTCGAAGCTCGGATACAGACGGGAGAACTCGAACGCGCCGTAGGGGGCGAGCTTGGTGTTCCCCTGGACGTTAGGGGTGCTCACCGCGCCGGACGCCAGCGACGCGCTGACCGTGGCCGGCGTCACATTCGGCGAGTTACGGCCGCTATCCGAAGCGACGCCAAAATAGAAGTACATCCGGCCGATCAAGCGGACCGTGATGTTGCCCGGAGCCAGCGGCGCCCCAAAGCCCGGATTCGCCGTGTTGTCGAAGCCAGGCCCGGACATGTAGTCAGCACCGGTAAACGGCGCAGTCCCTGGCGCAGCGATGTTCGGGAACGGCGGGCCGCCTGCCGTAACTCCGGTAAACACCTGCGTCTGGGCGCTGGCGACGCTTACCAGGGCCATTGTGCCGCCCAACATGGCTGCACTAGCCAGTAAGAGCTTACGCATTCCATCCTCCTCATGTCGCCGGCGCTCCGGCGGTATTGGCAGGCCCCGCCCATTTCCCACCGGACCCATCGGAAAACCAACGAGTCCCCAACGAGAGGGGCAGCCGGACCTGACGGGAGTATTGCCGTCTGGTTCACTAAGCTGCAACGGTCGGAATCGGCCCGGCATGGCATTTCCGAAACAGTGTGTCCTGAACGCCACAGTGCCCTGTCATCCCAGCGCCCCGATCGCCCCGGCGCCGACGCAGCCCGGCAGCAGCCGCACCCGCCGCCCATCGATCCCGCCCAACGCCGCCACCGCGCCGCCGCGCCGCGCCATCAGCCCCCAACGGCAGGGACCCAGCCCCGCCACGCCGGGATGGCTGGCCGTCGCGAAGGCCGGCGACAGGAATGCCAGCACCCCTTCCCGCCGCGCCCGCCGCAACTCCGCCACGCCATGCGCCGAGCTCGTCGCCGCCCGCAGCCAGCGCGGCGCACCGCACGGC
>PLTJ01000088.1:1660-2953 GCA_003164455.1 Acetobacteraceae bacterium | reverse complement strand
TCGCCGGCCCCGGCAGTTTCATCCCCGGCACCGGCATCACCCTGAAAGTAGGCGAGATCCGCGGCGTGCAGAGCGCCGGCATGCTCCTGTCCGTGCGCGAAATGGGCCTGGGCGAGGACCATACCGGCATCATCGAGTTGCCCGCCGACGCCCCCATCGGCGCCTCCTACGCGCACTGGGCCGGGCTCGACGATCCGGTGATCGACATCAGCGTCACCCCCAACCGCGGCGACGCGCTGGCGGTGCGCGGGGTGGCGCGCGACCTCGCGGCTTCGGGCCTGGGCACCCTGCGCCCCTTCGCGCCGGNNCCCGATTCCGCCCGCCTTCGCCAGCCCCCTGCGCTGGCGCATCGACATGCCGCAGGCCTGCCCCTGGGTGCTGGGCCGCACCGTGCGCGGCATCCGCAACGGCGCCAGCCCGCAATGGCTGCAGGAGCGCCTGCTGTCGATCGGCTTGCGCCCGATCAACGCCCTGGTCGACATGACCAACTTCTTCACCATCGACCTCGGCCGCCCCCTGCACGTGTTCGACGCCGACAAGGTCCAGGGCGGCGAGCTGATCTTCCGCCCCGGCGCCGGCGAAACTTTTCGGGCATTGAACGGCAAGGACTACACCGTCGGCCCCGAGGACTGCGCCATCGCCGATGCCGCCGGCGTGCAGTCCCTGGCCGGCGTCATGGGCGGCGAGGCAACCGGGTGCGACGCAACAACCACCTCGGTGTTCGTCGAATGTGCCCTGTTCGATCCGGTCCGGGTGGCGCTCACCGGCCGCCGCCACGGGCTCGCCTCGGACGCCCGCCAGCGCTTCGAGCGCGGCATCGACCCCGCCCTGATGCCGGACGCCGTCGAGGCCGCCACCCGCATGATCCTCGACCTCTGCGGCGGCGAGCCCAGCGAGGTCGTCGCCGCCGGCGCCGAGCCGGCCTGGCAGCGCCCCGCAACCCTGCGCTTCTCCCGCTTGCGGGATTTCGGCGGCCTCGACGTTCCCCCCGACGCGGCGGTGGACTCGCTGCAACGCCTCGGCTTCACCGTGGCCGCCCGGGATGGCGAAACCGTCACCGTGCAGGTGCCGTCCTGGCGCAATGACGTCGCCGGCGGCACCCCGCTGGNNAGCCCGCCCCCGACCTGCCCGCCGACCGCATGGCGAAAGCCGCCGCCGGCCGCGACGCTGTCGAGGCCGAGTGCGACCTGATCGAGGAAGTGCTCCGCCTGCGCGGCCTGGACGCGGTGCCCCCGGTCAGCCTGCCCCGCGCCGCCCCGGTCCCCATCCGCACGCTCACCCCGCGCCAGGCCC
>PLTJ01000088.1:0-1570 GCA_003164455.1 Acetobacteraceae bacterium | reverse complement strand
TGTTCGAGGTCGGCCCCGGCTTCGAGAGCCCCGCTCCGGAAGGCCATCGCTTAATCGCCGGCGGGGTGCGCGCCGGTGTCACGCCGCGCAGTTGGATCGTGCCGGCCCGCGCCGTCGATGCCATGGACGCCAAGGGCGACGCCTGGGCGGTTCTGGCCGCCCTCGGCGTGCCGCTCGACGCCCTGAGCGTCACCGCCGACCCGCCGGACTTCTACCACCCCGGCCGCGCCGGCGTGGTCCACCAGGGGCCGAAAACCGTTCTGGCCACCTTCGGCGAACTGCACCCGCGCGTGCTGGCCGCCCTCGACCTGACCGGCCCGGCAGTCGCCTTCGAGGTCTTCCTCGACGCCATCCCCGACCCCAAGCGGCGCAAGAAAGCGGCCCCCGACCTGCCCGCTTTCCATCTCGTCCGCCGCGACTTCGCNNCCTCGTTGCCGGCGTGACCCTGTTCGATCTCTACGAGGGCGCCGGGCTGGCGGATGGCAAGAAGTCGCTGGCCATCGAGGTGATGTTCCAGCCCCGCGAACGCTCCCTCACCGACGCCGAGATCGAAGCGGCCTGCGCGAAGGTGGTCGCGGCGGTGGGTAAGGCGACCGGCGGGGTGCGGCGCTAAGCAGAAGCGCGGGGCTCTGCCCCGCCCCCCGCCAAGGGCCGGGAGGCCCTTGGAACCCGGGACTTGTGTCAGGTCGAATTCGGGCTGCCCACTCGGCCCGGACAGGCTCCTACTCGTCGAAGATCGAACCGATGATCGCGCGCACCTCGTCGATGAGCCCATCGGGCACACGCTCGACCGTGGTTTTCACGCTCCGCGACACCAGATCCAGCGTGCGGAGCTGGTTGCACAGCACCAGCCCCCTCGTCTTCGTCCCGGCCTCATCGAGGGAAACGGTGAACCCATGGACGCGGGCGAAGTTCCCGCCGTTTGTAATCGGTACCGCAAAGACGGTCTGCGTCAGATCGTTGAATTTCCGGGGAGACACAACGAGAACAGGGCGATTCCCCTGCTGCTCGTGGCCGGATGTTGGATCGAGATTCACCTGGACTATATCGCCACGATCAAATGAAGGTACCGGCATTTAAATTTCTTCATTTCCTATTTGTTTGGAGTTGATCCATGCTTCGTCATATTTCGGCAGCGGCGCATTGGGGTCGCACAGCGCGAGCAGATCGGCCAGCTTGCGCCGAGGGCGACGGCTCACAGGCTCGAGGATTGCGCGAGAGCCTTCGACGTGCCACGCAACCTGATCCTGCGGCCCAGTCCCGATTGCCCGCAGGATATCGGGGGGAACCGCTACCATCACGGAACCTCCAATTCTGCGCATTGTCGAAACAGGCATTCTGGGTCTCCTAAAGTTATACATCGGTATAACACCGTGGGGGTGGGGAAGTCCAATGTCCAGAGGGTTGTCCCCGGATGCCTGGTCGCGTTCCGCGGTCCGCCCAGCCCCAGGCGAACGGCTCCCCGCGCGAACGGACGCCCACTGCCGCGCCCGCGCCTCCGGTCAGCCCCCTGGGCGGCCCATCGGCGGCGCGGGCTTCAAGGCTGATCCTTGAGAGGCCGTCTCTGAAC
>PLTJ01000325.1 GCA_003164455.1 Acetobacteraceae bacterium | reverse complement strand
CGTGGCTCCGCGACCCCCCGCCCTGTCGCACCGGCCGTCCCTGGTGGCTCCCGCCGCGCCGTCGTCGCTCCGGCTGATCCCCCCCGCCTTCCTTACCTGTCTCAGACCCCCCGCACGCGCGCCAGTCGCACGGCCGTATGGCCGCGGCTCGTGCGTAGGCTGGGCATCACCAGCAGGCAGTTGTCGTACGGGGTGCGGATTTCGGCGTTGCCGTCCATCGCGATCAGGGTGTTGCGCCGCGCCACCACCGTGCCGCCGCGCCAGGGCTCGACGAAGGCGAAGCCGGCGGTGGCGGCGGTCACGGTCGTGGTCACCTCGGCCAGGCGCGGCGTCGGGGCGGGCGAGGGCGGGGCGGGCAGGGCGGGGTGGTCCGTCGCCATCCCGGTGTGGCGCAGCAGGCCGGCGATGCAGCCCAGCACGGTGTCCACCGTCCCGGCCAGCCAGTGCTGGCCCGCCTCCACCAGGATGCCCACGGGCAGCCTCGCCGGATCGGTGAACCGCGGATGGTCGATGATGCGGCGTCCATTGACATGGCCGGCATCGGCCACCATCAGCCCGGGCATCCCGACGGCCTGAGCCAGGGCCTGGCCCCTGGCGGTGGGCCCGCACAAAATCAGCGGGTCCGACGGCCACAGCATGGAGTGTATGTCGAGCAGCACGTCGGTGCTTTCCACCAGCGCCCGGATTTGCCGGGCTCGCGCCAGTTCGACCGAACGCAGCGAGCCGTCGAGCAGCGCGGCGTCCCAGACCCGGTTCATGTCCTCGTCAACGAACCGGCTGGTGGTGGGCTGGTCGGGATCGAAGCGGGCGAAGGCGGCGAGGTTGACGAAGCCGAAGGTCAGCCGGCCCCACAGCGGGCGGAGCCCGGCCGCGAGCAGCCGGTCGAGCGCGATCGCCCCGGCGATCTCGTTGCCATGCGTCAGCGCCAGCACCATGACGTGCGGCCCCGCCACCGGCCCGGTGAAGCTGGTGAAGCCGGGGATGCCGGTGTTGCCGGCCAGCCAGCGCGCGATGTCGGGGGCGCGCAACTGCACCTCGAAGTGCGGCAGCGGCGTGTCTCTGATGGCGCTCATGCCGGACCGCATGCGGTCCGGCGGCCGCCGGCTCGGTGACCGTCTTGGTCCTGCATGCCGGACAGTCTATACGCACCGGGCCAACCGGCAAACGGAGGGGATCATGGTGTCCCGTGCCCCGCGCATTGCAGTCCCCGGCCGATCTGGCCGCCGCGGAGCCTGCCATCGCAATGACACCTGCTGAGTCTCCGTCTTTCTTGCCGCCGTCGCTCTCGTTATCCTCCGTCACGGCCCTTGCATCGGGATGAACGACCTCATGACAAAAGCAACGCCCGAAAGTTCGGATCGGCTCGAACATGATCTTCTCGGCACCCGCCTCGTGCCATCGGCGGCCTATTGGGGAATACACACGTTGCGGGCTGTGGAAAATTTCCACATCACCGACATTCCCCTCTCGCACTTTCCGAACCTCGTCATTGCGTTGGCCATGGTGAAGAAGGCGGCGGCGGTCGCCAATCGCAAGATGGGGCACCTTCCTCCCGCCATCGCCGACGTGATCGTCGCGGCTTGCGACGAGATCATCGGCGGCGCTCTGCACGACCAGTTCGTCGTCGACATGCTTCAGGGGGGCGCCGGCACCTCGACCAACATGAATGCGAACGAGGTCATCGCCAATCGGGCGTTGGAACTCCTCGGCCACGCCAAGGGCGATTACGAGGAGGTCCATCCCAACAATCACGTCAACCTTTCCCAGTCGACCAACGATTGCTATCCCACGGCCATCCGTCTCGCCATTCTGCTCAGCTATGGCGAACTGACCGGAGCGATGGACGGCTTGTGCACCGCCTTGCGGGCCAAGAGCACCGAGTTTACCGGCATCATCAAGATGGGTCGCACCCAGCTTCAGGACGCCGTTCCCATGACCCTCGGCCAGGAATTCGCGGCCTTCGCCACGACCGTCGGGGAAGACATCGAACGCCTTCGTGAACTCGTCCAGTTGTTCAGAGAGATCAATATGGGAGCGACGGCGATCGGCACCGGCATCAACACGGACCCAGGCTACGCGTCCATGGTGGTCGCCGAACTTTCCCGAGCCTCGGGGATCGACTTCATTCTTGCTGCCGATCTCGTCGAGGCGACGTCCGACACCGGCGCCTACGTCATGTTCTCCAGCGTCCTCAAACGGGTGGCGGTCAAGATCAGCAAGGTGTGCAACGACCTGCGCCTGCTGTCCAGCGGCCCGCGCGCCGGCTTTGGCGAAATCAACTTGCCGCCCATGCAGTCGGGTTCGTCGATCATGCCCGGCAAAATCAATCCGGTCATCCCTGAAGTCGTCAACCAGGTGGCGTTCCAGGTCATCGGAAATGACCTCACGGTGACCTTCGCGGCCGAGGCCGGACAGCTCCAGCTCAATGTCATGGAACCGGTCATCGTCTTCAACATCCTTCAGTCCGTGCGCATCCTCACCCGCGCCATGCAGACCCTGACCAAGCGCTGCATCGAGGGCATCACGGCCAATGAAAAGCACTGCCGCGATCTCGTCGAATCCAGCATTGGCCTGATCACCGCCCTCAACCCCTACCTCGGCTATGAAACCTCGACACGCATTGCCGGAACGGCCCTGGCGACCGGGCGGGGTGTCGCCGAACTGGTGCGCGAGGAAGGCCTTCTCAGCGAAGCGCAACTGGAAGACATCCTCAAGCCCGAACACATGACCCAGCCTCGGTACAGGTAGGCTCCGCCCTTACCGGAACGGCGGCTCATCGAAGCTGCGGAGTTTGCGTGAGTGCAGCGAGGGCAGTTGGTCGCGCAGGATGTCGAGGGCGGCCAGGCCGATCCGCAGATGTTCGCCGACCGCACGTTGATAGAAGGCGCTGGCGCTGCCCGGCAG
>PLTJ01000224.1 GCA_003164455.1 Acetobacteraceae bacterium | reverse complement strand
GCTTGCCCATTCGATCCTCCTCCGGTCGGGGAACAGCACCGGGAGATATCGAATTAATGTCGAAGACCGATTCCGGGCCCCTGAAGAGTCAGGCTTTCAGACCGTTGGTATGAGAGTCCGACTCTGAATTTATGTGGAACGAGCGCGGCGTTGGGTTAGTAGCATGACGGAGGCGGCATAGAGAAAGGCGATTGCGAAGGCGACGGTGGCCTCGAAGTTTGCAGTGCTCGACGACCCAGCGTCGCGGATGGACAAGGAAGCCGACCTGACCGGGTCGGTCTTGGACGATTTCGATGGCAATGCGGGTAGCGTTGGCGACGCGTTCGGCTGCGTAGGCGGTATCGGCGAAGGCCCCTTGGACGAATGGAAAGCGACGGTGAGAGGCTTGCAGGTACGACACGTCCCGTTGCGAATCGGTACTGACAACGAGGACACATGCAGAAACAGCAAGCGACCATCGGTATCCACCATCGCATTGTGCTCGCGGCCGTCCACTTTCTTGCCTGCCTCGTCGCCGCGCGCCCCCCGCTTCCGTCGTCTTGACGCTTTGGTTGTCGATCACCGCCGCCGTTGGGCTCGCGTCCCGTCCGACCCGCTCACGGTCGATCATGACAAAATGATGGTCAATCGATCCCCACTCTCCGCGATTGCGCCAGCGGGCGAAGCAGCCATACTCGGTCTGGTGTGGTGGAAAGCATGGCGGCAGCATCCGCCAAGGAATACCACCACGCAGGTCAAAAAGGATCGCATTGACGATCTCACGGTGCGGCCAAGCAGGCGATCGACGCAGCGCACATCGGGCCGTACCACTCGCTTGCGTCGCGGGACCTCGTTGAACCATCAAACATTCTGCGCGCTCCAGGAGGCCCAGTCGGCGATCGAGACCTGGCACCGCCATTACAACACCAGCCACCAACATTCGGCTCCGGGCTACCGACCACCGCCTCCAGAACTCGTGCCATGGTCGCCCTCCCCGGCCTCATCCCGGGCCACTCGGGCAGCATCCGCAACCATGGCGCCACGATCGCCCACGAACCGATATTGCAGCCGGACCCGAATCACCCCAATCGGAGAGGGAGTCTCAGCGCAGCGGCATGGCACGGATGGCGGCGCTGTCGGCCCGTCCCCCGTCGATCACGTAGCCCACATCGGCCCCGCAGGTCAGATAGCGCACGCCCAGCTTCAAGAGCTCGGCCTGCAGTTCCGGCTCGTTGCGCGCCCCGCCGACTCCCATCGACCGGCCATACGTCCGCGCCGCCGCCGCCACCTTGGCGTACGCTCGCGCATGCGCGGATGCTTGATCTGGCCGGGCAGTCCCATCTCTACGCTGAGGTCGTTAGCGCCGATATGCAGCGTATCGATCCCATCCATCGCGGCGATCGCCTCCACGTTGGCCAGACCCTCTTCCGTCTCGATGATGGGGATCACCAGGGTCTCCTGGTTGACCAGCCGGTTGATCTCGCTCTGCGACATCCGCCGGTAGCCCAGCGAGAGAAGCGTGCCGGAGGCCGAACGGCGGCCCTTCGGCTTAAACAGTGCCGCATCGACGATGACACGGGCCTCCTCGGCGGTATTCACAAGCGCCACCATGACGCCCTGCGCGCCGAGATCGAGCAACCGGCTGACGTCCTGCGGCTCGCAGGAGGCGATGCGCACGATCGGCGTGATGTCCGCCGCCAGCGCGCCGATGCAGATGGCCGCAGTGGTCTGCAGGTCGGTCGGATTGTGCTCGAGGTCGACATAGATCGCATCGAAGCCGGCACTCGCCGCGATCATGCCGACATTGGGCGTGCGCATCTGGTTGACCGCCATGCACAACACCAGATCGTTGGCCTGCAGCATCGCCTTGGTGAAGTTCCGTCCGATCTCACGCATCATCTTGTTGCCTTGTTGCTTTGTTGCCATGCACGGGTGTCACGCCGCCAGCGCTGCTGTCGCCCTCGCTTCAGGCCGCCGTCTTGGCTAGCTTGCGGAAGGTGCGCAGCCCGGCGGGAATGGGCTGCCCAGGGAACAGCGACGGCCAACTGTGGGTCGCCGTCTCGCCCAGGTAGATGTCGCCCCGTGAATCCGCCGCGATGCCATGCGCCGACACGAACTGGTCATGCCCCCGCCCTGGCGGCCGGCAGCCGAGTTGCGCCAGCTGCTTGCCATCGAGCGTCAGGATACACACGCGCGGCCCGATGTTTGGCATCTGCCGGTTGATCGCAAGCTCCGTCCCGGCTTCCGCGATGTAGCACAGCGCGCCACGTTCCCCCCGCATGTACATCCCGCAGGGCCGGTGTAGGTTGTTCAACTGCGTCTCGAACCGGCCGTTCGGGCCAAAAACCTGCACCCGATGATTTTCCCGGTCCGCGATATAAACCCACCCGTCCACGTCGACGCATACGCTGTGGACGACGTTGAACTGCCCGGGTCGCGTGCCGGGTTCACCCCACGATAACAGCAGCTTCCCGTCCGGCGAGAATTTGTGCACGCGCGCATTTCCGTAGCCATCGGAAACATAGATTTCGCCGTTCGGCGACAATGCGGTGTTGGTACAACGATTGAAGGGCGTTCCCTCCATGTACCCGCTCGGCGTGCCGGACTCTCCGAGTTGCAGCAGCAGCTTGCCCTCAGGCGTGAACTTGCGGACCGTGTGGCCGGCGTCGTCCGTGCAGTAGATCGCGCCGTCGGCGCCGATGCGCAAGCCATGCGGGCGCCGGAACAGGCCCTCGCCCCAGCAGCGCTCATAGGTACCATCCCGCTCCAGCACGATCACCGGATGCTCGCCGCGATTGAAGAGATACACCCGGTCATGGTCGTCGATGCCGATGTCCGACACATCGCCGACCACCAGGTCTTCCGGCAGCTTCACCCAGTCGTCCACCACACTATAGCCGTAGTCGCCCACGCCAAGATCGACCGTCATGAGATACTTCTCCTCTGGATGCTCGTTCAGCTCAGCCGCGCCAGCCACTGCGGGAAACCATGCCTACCGGGCGATGCCGGCGCATCGAATATCCGCCTCTATCCACGATTTCCCCTGCCTCCTCCACTATGCCATGGTCCGCCAGACCACCGGCGCGCGGCATCTTGTGCGTCGCCATCAACAGCACCTCGTCACTTTGACGGACCGGCAGCGAACGACTCCGCTGGCGCTGGTCGAAGAACTGCAGCCCGACGACAATCAGGCCGTTGACGGCCAGGATAACGGCCAGGAATCCGAGCGACAGGCGATAACCCCCGGAAATCTGCCGGAGCCATCCGATGATGAACGGGCCGAAGAAGCCGCCCAGATTGCCGACGGAGTTGACGAGGGCGAGGCCGGACGCCAGCGCCGCGCCCGACAGATATTTCGGCGAAAGCGTCCAGCCCACGGTGTTCGAGGTCCAGAAACCGATGGTCGCGATGCAGATGCCGATGCTGCCGATGACCAGGTTGTCGGTTGTCGCCACGGCGATGAAGCCAACGCCCTGACGAACGCCGGAATCGCGACGTGCCAGGTGCACTCTTTCGTTTTGTCGGAATGCCGGGCCACCACGATGGCAATGCCGGCGGCCAGCAAGAACGGCATGCCATTGGCGAAGTTGACCTGCAGCATGGTCATGCGGCCGAGCGACGCGATGATCTGCGGCAGCCACATCACCACGCCGATGCTGCACGAGAGGTCGAGGAACTTGCAAACCGAGAGCGCCAGGGTGGGACCGTTCTTGAGCGAACTGAACCCCCCGGTTTCCGCGTTGACCTTTTCCTCCAAGGCCAGCTGCTGCTCAAGCCAACGCTTCTCCCCGTCGGCCAGCCACTTCGCATCGACAGGTCTGTCGTCCAGATAGAACAGGACGAACACGCCGAGGACGATGGCGGGAAGCGCCTCGATGATGAACAGCCATTGCCAGTTGTGCAGCCCCATGCCCAGCTCCGGCATAACCAGGATCGTCGCCGACAGCGGCGCCCCGATGATCGTTGCGATCGGGTTGCCCGCCGTGAAGGTGGCGAATGCCTGGCCACGGTTGGGCGCCGGGAACTATTGGGTCAGATACAGCAGCACGCCCGGAGTGAACCCGGCCTCGGCCACGCCCAGAAGCAGGCGGTCGGAGTTCAGCGAGGTCTTGTCGAATACAAAGCCGGCGCCCAGGACGACCAGTCCCCAGGCGAACGTAATCGACCCCAGCCATTTGCGGGCGCCGATCTTGTGGAACAGGATGTTGGCCGGAATGCCGCACAGCGCATATGCCAGCGAGAACATCCCCGCGGCGAAACCATAATCGAGGGGGCTGAGGTGGAGATCCGCATTCATGACCAGCGCGGCGATGCCGATGTTCGTGCGGTCAAGGTAATTCACGAAGAACATGACGAGGAACAGTGGGATCAGCCGACGGGTGAGCCTGGCGATCGTTGCGCTACCCGCGGACGGAGCATCGAGGAAAATGTGCGGCATGGCGATCACTCAACCTTGTGCCGGATGCATCACGCGACGCTTGGATGCGCGCCGGTGGCACAGGGCAATTGTTGCATCGTCGGCTTTCCACCCCTGGTGCCGCGGTGACATCCAGCATCTGCCGGCGGCAGGCGGTCCTCGGCTTGCGCCGTGCCGGCAAGCCGCCACGGTTCGGGTCGCCGCATCGCCCAACGCGCGACCGGCGATCAACCCTGCGCCCGGGGTGATCCGGTTGCTGTGGGATTCGAGCCTTGGCAGACCAGCGAAATCGATCCGTAAAAAAATCGACCCGCGGTGAGCCGTCATCCGCTTCACCCTTTGGGTGTTCCATTCGCGCGCCTCTCTATCGACGGCAACGTTGACAATCGTGAAGCTTCTGATGCGGCTATCCGCTGCTTCAGCCACCTGATCGCTTGAACTTCTGGAGGGCGTGCGGCGTGAGGGGAGCGAGCAACGCAACCGCGCCGCCGCGCACGATGACCTCGCCGACGTAGAGATCACCGCGCGAGTCGCACCACAGACCGTGCGGGGCGATGAAGTTTCCAGGCAGGATCGAGTCCGGACCGCCGAAGCGGGCGACCACCTTGCCGTCTGGATCGCAAACCGTCACCCGCGCCACCGGATCGTGGCCGGCGGGCGGATGCTGCATCGTCTTGTCGTGCACGTGATAGTGGACCTTCTTCGTATCTGCTCAACCCCAGGGGT
>PLTJ01000259.1 GCA_003164455.1 Acetobacteraceae bacterium | reverse complement strand
CGGAAATAGGCGGCCCGGCCCGGCCCCCGCGCCATGAACGCCGCCGCCGCCGCCGCCCACCCCGGTGCCAGGCTGGTGTCGGCGTGCAGCAGCAGCAGCCAGTCGCCGCGCGCGGCGGCAACGCCGGCGGCGATCTGCGCGCCACGCCCGCGCGCCGCCGCCACCACCCGCGCGCCATGCGTGACCGCCACCGGCACGGTGGCGTCCGTGCTGGCGCCATCCACCACCACGATCTCGTCCGGCGCCGCGCCCAGCGCCGCCAGCGTGGCCGGCAGCGTGGCGGCGGCATTCAGCGCGGGGATGACGACCGAGAGTTTCAGGGGTGTGTTCCTCGTTTGTTCTTGACGTCTTTGCCGTCTTCCCACAGGGTAGGCCGTGAACGGACGGGGAACAACACCATGCGACATCACTCGTATGCGGAAGTCACCGACCTGGCCCGTGAACTGGACCCGGCAGAGATGGAAGCGCTCGAGCGCGCCGGCGTTCCGGACCCGTCGCCCGCTCCGGTGCGCCCCCGGCGCGGCCGCGGCGTGCCTTCCATCCCGCCTGCCCCCACGCCGGAGGCCGGCGCATCCCGTGTGCGCAAGGGCCGCGGCGCCACGGTCAACCCGCCCAACCGGTTCGAGCACCAGGAGACCGCCCCCTTCGACGACGGCTGGGCCACGCTCGCCGCCGACATCGCGGCGCTGCCGCCGCTGCCGACCACCTTGACCCGCGACTCGAGCCGCTCCGTCATCGCCTGGAACCAGTCGCCCGATATCGGCTTCGACCGCGCCGTGAACCCCTACCGGGGCTGCGAACACGGCTGCGTCTACTGCTATGCGCGGCCGTCGCACGCCACGCTCGGCTATTCGCCCGGGCTCGATTTCGAAACCAGGCTGACCTTCAAGCCCGACGTGGCGGAGCTGCTGGAGAAGGCGCTGCGCAAGCCCGACTACCGCGCCCGCACGCTGGCGCTGGGCTCGAACACCGACCCCTACCAGCCCGTCGAGCGGACGCTCAAGCTGACCCGCGCGGTGTTGCAGGTGTTGGACCGGTTCAACCACCCGGTCAGCATCGTCACCAAGTCGGCCGGCGTGCTGCGCGACCTCGACATCCTGCAATCGCTGGCGCGGCGCGACCTGGTGCGGGTGCATCTGTCGGTGACCACGCTGGATGCCGCGCTGGCCCGGGTGATGGAGCCGCGCGCCGCCACCCCCGCGCGCCGGCTGCAAGCGGTAGAGGCGCTGGCGCGCGCCGGGGTGCCGACCGCGGTGCTGGCGGCGCCGATGATCCCCGGGCTGAACGACGCCGAGATGGAAAACATCCTGCAAGCCGCGGCCAAGGCGGGCGCCCGCGAGGCCGGCTACATCCTGCTGCGCCTGCCGAACGAGCTGAAAACCATCTTCGTCACCTGGCTGCAGGAACACTTCCCCGACCGCGCCGGCCGCGTGCTCGACCTGATCCGCCAGACCCGGGCCGGCGCCCTGAGCGACGCCAGGTTCGGTCGGCGTCTGACCGGCACCGGCGTCTATGCCAACCTGCTGGCGCGCCGCTTCGACCGGGCGGCCAGGCAGTGGGGGTTGCTGGACCACGGCGAGCTGGACGGCTCCCACTTCGCCGTGCCCGAGGCGGCGCGGCGCAGCCCGGCCGTGGCGCAGATGTCGCTGTTCTGACGCCCCAGGGCTCCATCCTTGGGCCACACGTGCGATCGGCTCATGATCGGATGGAGTCGGATTCGGGGCGTGTGATGGACTGGCAGGCAGCAGCGGTGGAAGCGGGGCGGATCGCCCAAGCCTGGACGGCCGAGGGTGGGCCGGGCGGGGCGGTGGTGTTGTTCGACGCCGCCAGCCTGCGCGCCGAAGCCTGCGGCGGGCTGGCCAATCTGGAACTGTCCCTGCCCTTCCGCGCCGACACCGCGGTGCGCTACGCCTCGATCAGCAAGCATTTCCTCGCCGCGCTGTTGCTGCGCGCGGACGGACTGGGGCAATGCGAGGGCATGCCGGGACTGGACGACTTCCTCGGCACCTATCTGGGCTTGCCGCCGGCGCTCGGTGCGGTGACGGTCGGCCGCGCGCTGGACATGACCTCCGGCCTGCCCGACGCGATGGAGACGGCGTGGCTGCTCGGTGTGTCGCCGAGTGCCACCCAGGGGCACCAGGCGCTGCTGGCCTTCCTGCAACGCCTGGACGGGCTGAACTTCGCCTCGGGCACCGAGATCTCCTATTCCAACACCGGCTACCGGCTGGTGCAGGCGGCGTTGGAGGCGACGGGAATCGACTACGCCGCCGAGCTGCACGCGCGTTTCCTGCGCCCGCTCGGGCTCGGCATCCGGTTTCCCTACGACGAGACCGAGCCGGTGCCCGGCCTGGCCGGTGGCTATTGGAAGTCGCCCGCGGGCTGGCGGCGCGGCCGCTATGGGCTGCACATGTCGGCCTCGGGCGGACTGGCCGGCAGCGCGCATGACCTGGTGAGTTGGTTGCAGGCCCTGATGAGCGGACGGCCACCCATCGGCGGCCTGTTCCCGAAGCTGGCCCGGCTGCGCACGTTGAGCGACGGGCGTGCGACCGCCTATGGGCTGGGTCTGGCGCGCCACGCGCTGGGGTCGCGCGTCCTGGTCGGCCACGGCGGATCGTTGCCGGGCTTCAAGAACCATTTCCTGCTCGACCCCGAGGCGCGTGCCGGCGTGGTGGTGGTGAGCAACCGCGAGGACACCGACGCGGCGGGGTCCTCGCTGCGCGTGATGGCGGCGTTGCACGGCATCGCACTGCCCCAGCCCGCGCGCGGCGTGTTGCCGGAGGGGCTGTATGCCATGCCGGGCACGCCGTTCTGGCTGGAGCATGCCGCCGGCGTCGTGACCTGGCTCGGGGCGCAGGAGACCGTCTATCCGGATGGCGAAGGCGGGGTCGCCGGGCGTTCGGCGCATCTGCCGCTGCGGCTGCGCAGGGAGGGCGGCGCGATTGCCGGCGAGGTCGGGCAGGTCGCGC
>PLTJ01000171.1 GCA_003164455.1 Acetobacteraceae bacterium | reverse complement strand
GGGGGGGGGTGAGCAATTACCTAGAATTCGTACAGGCATAGTAGTCCGGAACTAACGAAACGTACTGCTGGTACGCGTAAGCAGACAAACCCGGAACAGGCGGCGCCGGATTTCGAGGCGAGACGAGCGTTTCCGCCGTTTTGTGGTTGAGACGGGCTGGCCGGGCGATGACGGGAATCAAGTGATATCCGTCAACCCGGCGGCGCGCCGGAAACAGGGCTGTTTTTGGCTCATAATCTTCACGACAAACCTTGTCGGAATGGCTCAGTGTACGGAAACCTGCTTCTGGGGGTTTTCCGTCATGCTGGTGGGCTACATGCGCGTCTCTACCGACGGCGACCGCCAGACGCTGGACCTGCAACGTGATGCCCTCATCGCCGCCGGTGTCGACGAGCGCCAGCTGTTCGAGGACCGCGTCAGCGGCAGCCGCACGGATCGTGCCGGTTTGGCGAAGGCGCTGGCGTTCGCCAGGCCAGGCGACTGCCTGGTCGTCTGGAAGCTCGATCGCCTCGGCCGATCGTTGCCCCATCTGCTGACAACGGTGACCGACCTGAAGGAGCGCGGCATCGCATTCCGATCTCTGACCGAACAGATGGACACGACCACACCGCAGGGCACCTGTTGTTCCATCTCTTCGGGGCACTCGCCCAGTTCGAACGCTCCCTGACCCAGGAGCGGGTTCGTGCCGGACTGGCGGCAGCGCGCCGTCGTGGCCGACACGGCGGCCGTCCCACCGTGATCGATGCCGAAAAACTGGCGACCATCACCGGCGCGCTCGACACCGGCGCGACCAAGGCCGCGGTCTGCCGCAGTTTCGGCATCAAGCGCAGCACGTTGATCGACTCCCTGGCCCGGATCGGCTGGTCTGCTGGCATCAAGGGCCAGGAGGCATGAGTGGCAGGACGACAGAGGCTGAGCGAGGTGCAGATCGCCGAGCTGTATGATCCGCCGACGGAAAGCCGCGAACTCGTGTGCCACTTCACGCTCTCGGACGCCGATCTGGCGGCGAACCGACGGCGTCGTGGCGAGCACAATCGTCTCAGCCAGGCGCTGATGCTTTACTACCTGCGCTATCCTGGGCGTCCGTTGCGAGCCGGCGAGCGCCCGCCTGACTCGCTGCTCGCGTTTGTCGCGGAGCAACTCGATGTTTCCCGGGATGATATCGACAGCTATCTTGGAGAGGAACGCAATCGGCAACGCCACTCTGTCGAATGTCAGGAGCGTCTTGGGCTTGGCCCGTACGGCAAACGCGCGGCGGCGGAACTGACGGCCGCCCTGCTGGCGCAAGCGATCGAGGATGACCGCTTTGCGCATCTGGCTGCGCTGGTGATGCGAACGTGCCGCGAGCGGCGGATTGTCGTGCCGCCTCGTGCCGCATTGGAGCGACTCTGTGCCGAGTTGCGCCACCAGGCACGCTGGGACGTGCATCGCCGCCTGACCGACGGCCTGTCGGCCGAACAGCGCCGCCGCCTCGATGCCCTCACACACCGCCGCGACAGCGGTGGCCAGAACCAGTTGACCTGGTTGCGGCAGATGCCGGAAGCGGCAAAGTCCGCCGCGATGATCGGCCTGATCGAACGCCTGGAGCATGTCCGCGCCATTGGCATCGAGCCGGCACGCGACCATGCCGTCCGCCAGGCCCGCATGGCGCAACTCGTCCGCGAGGCGTCGCGCGTGACGGTCCAGCACATTGCCGGCTACGAACGGCACCGCCGCCACGCAACGCTGGTCGCCGTCAGCCTTGACCTCGCCACCAGCCTCACGGATCAGGCGGGCGACCTGTTCGACCGCCTGGTGGGTGCGATGTTCCGCAAGGCCGAGGTGCTGGCCAGGCCCGAGACGTTCGACGCCTATCAGCAGCTGCCGGAGCATTACGCCGGCATCCGGCAGTGGTCGCCGGCCTTTCTGGCGGCGTTCACGTTCGACGGCGAGCCGGCGTCCGCCTCGCTGCTGCGTGCGATTGCAGTGCTGCGCCAGGCCAACCGCGCCGGCACATCCGTGCTGCCAGACACCGCGCCAACCGGCTTCGTCCGGCCGCGCTGGGCGCCCTATGTCCTGCGTGATGGGAAGATCGATCACCGGGACTACGAACTCTGCGTTCTGGCGGAACTGCTTGAACGGCTGCAGGCCGGCGATGTCTGGGTCTCCGGCAGCCGACGCTATCGCTCCTTCGACGAGCGGCTGATCTCCGCCCAGACGTTGCAGGCGCTCCAGCAGGCCGGCACGTTGCTGGTCGCCGTCGAGACCGACTTCGAGCGGTTTATCGCCGGCCGCCGTGCACTGCTGGACGAGCGGCTGAGCGCGGTCGAAGCGCGCACCAAGGAAGGCAGCCTCCCCGGCGTCACCATCACCAAGGGCGTGCTGAAAATCACGCCGGTCGAGAAGACGACCCCGCCGGAGGCCGAAGCGCTCGCTGAACGGCTCTACGCCATGCTGCCGCGTATCCGCGTCACCGACCTGCTGGCCGAGGTGGCCGGCTGGACGCGGTTCCCCGACTGCTTCACCCATCAGTTTACCGGCGAGGTCGCCGCCGACAGCCGTGTCCTGATGGCCGGGCTGCTCGCCGAGGGGCTCAATCTCGGCCTGACGCGGATGGCCGAAGCCTCCAGCATCGCCAGCCTCGGCCAGCTCGCCTGGACGTCGGACTGGCACATCCGCAAGAGCTGCGGCGCACGACCGGTCAGGAACTCAACAAGGGTGAGTCCCGCAACAGCATGTCGCGCGCTGTCTTCATTCACCAGCTCGGTGAAATCCGAGACTGCACCTATGAGAACCAGCAGCATCGCTTCTCCGGCCTCAACCTGCTCGTCACCGCCATCATCCTGTGGAACACACGGTATCTGGAGCGCGCGGTCGCCGCCCTGCGAAAGGTCGAGAACGTGCCCGATCATCTGCTCGCTCACCTGTCTCCACTCGGCTGGGCGCACATCAATCTGACCGGTGACTACGTCTGGGGCGTCCCGCAGGAAATGTCGGAAAACGCTGACGGATTGCGGCCGCTCCGGGCAGCACCCGAACCTATGTGCAGGGCCGCCTGATGTTCTCAATATGTCTGCTTATGCGTACCAGGAGGACGTTTCGTTAGTTCCGGCCAGCTTCCGCGACACCAAGGACCTGCGCTTCGGCATGGGACTGTCGTCCACCCGCATCGGCGAGCCAACCCGGCACGACCGGCTTCTACTGGTCAGCGCCTTTGCGATGGCGCTGCTGACGCTGCTGGGCACCACAGGCGAGAGCCTCGGCATGGACCGGCAACTCAAATCCAACACATCAAAGACCCGCAGCCATTCGCTGTTTCGCCAGGGCTGCATGCTCTACGAACTGATCCCCAACATGCCCGAACACAGGCTTGCACCCCTCATGGCGGCCTTGGCCAAAGCCGTCTCACAAGCCAGCCAATTCAATGGGTTACTTGCATAGTCGAAATGAGGGGATGATTGAGGTCTTGGCAGACTTGTCAAGCGTGTCCTGAGACATAGTAAAGACTAATTAGAATCTTGATGTGACTCATGGAACAAATTCGTCAATAAGCCATGGATCCTCATATCACTCATACTTCGAACTTTGGCATATTTGTCCTAATCTCATTGTTTTTGTATTAGGTGTACTATTCATGGATGGCATTGCCTTGCTTTCGCGGACGGTTTGTAGGCTTGGGTAGTTACGCGTCGATGGTGACGCCTTGGGTATCGCATATGGCGGTGGCGCGAAAGAGAATGCCCCACACACCTCCGTGTCGGATACTCTCTGGAATCGACGAGCCCGGCTGCGATTCAAAACCACCGATCGATTCGGAACGATCGGCCATATGTGATAGCCCTGAGGCGCCCAACTTGCCCCGATGCGCCAGCAGTGCTATTCGCTACACGAGCATTTCACTCCATGTTGAATAGGCAACCCGAAGAGGCGTGCGTTTCCACCAATGGCAGCAAGAACGAGGGGTGCGGCCAGCGTACTGCGCGGCCGTCCTGCGGAAGCGGCTGACCCCACGGTTCAGCTGGCGACGGAACGGGATCAGCACTTCGTCACTGCGCTCGCGCGTGGCCTGCAAGTGCTTCGTTGTTTCAGCCCGGAGCGGCCGGTGCTGGGCGCCTCGGAAATCGCGCGTGCGACCGGGCTGACGCAACCAACGGTCTGGCGACTGTGCCAGACGCTGCTCGCGCTCGGGTACCTCATCCAGCATGAGAATGACCGGAAGTTGCGGCTCGGCCTGCCGGTCCTGCAACTCGGCTACGCGCTGCTGGCCGGCGAGGACTTCAGACAGTTGGCCCGACCCTACATGCAGGACATTGCCACGCGGTATTGTGCCGGGGTCTCGTTCGGTATCCGCGATGGCAGCCAGGTGCTGTACCTGCAGCGCTGCATCGGCGGGTCGGTGCGGTTGGCCGACTGGACGATTGGATCACGTGTTGCGATGCTGGAATCCGCGATGGGTTGGGCGTGCCTGGCTGCGCTGCCCGTCCAGTGTCGGCGCTCGCTGCTGGAAGCGGAGCTGGCCGATGGCCGCCCAGGAACTGACCGCCTGCTGCGCGATTTCATGGCCGCCCTGCCGCGATACGGCGAGAAGGGCTTCGTCATCGTGCAGGGCGCGCTCTCTCCGGATGCGTCCTCGGTCGCCGTGGCCCTCAGATCGAGCGATCCGGAGAGAATCCTTGTCCTCAGTTGCGGCGGAATGAACGACTCGCTCAACCCGGCCCTGCTGGACAGAATCGGCAGCGAACTCCTGGAACTCTCCAGGATGCTGGAACCCGTCGTTCCGACGGCGCGCACGACGGACTTGCGCGCATGAGCGATGCCGCCGCCGCGGTCGGGCCAATCTCAGGAGATTGGGGAGCATGATGATGCGACGCCTTTGCGGCCGTGCGAACTCGAGCAACGTGATGAAAATTGTGTGGCTGCTCGAGGAGTTGGGACTTCCCTATGAGCGGCTCGATGTGGGTGGTCCGTTCGGCAACACCGACACGCCCGAATATCTGGCCATGAACCCAAACGGCAAGGTGCCGACTCTCGAGCAGGACGATGGCTTCATCCTGTGGGAAAGCAACGCCATCCTTCGCTTCCTGTGCGCCGCGACCGCACCCGATTCGCCAATGTGGCCGTCGGACCTGAAGGCGCGCGCCAACATCGACCGGTGGATGGACTGGCAACAGACTACCGTGGATGCGCCGCAACGCGTGTTGCTGCTGCGCCTGGTGCGCACCCCTCCCGAGAAGCGCGACCCCAAGGTAATCGATGCAGCCGCTGCCGAATTGCGGCGTTTCTGCTCGATCCTGGACCGCGCCTTGTCACGAACCCCGTACGTGGCCGGCAACGACTTTACACTGGCGGACATCGCGCTCGGAGTGCACGTCCACCGGTGGTTCGCCTATCCCGTGGACCGGCCGGATCAGCCGCATCTGCGCGCGTGGTACGATCGGCTGCTCAGCCGGCCGGTCTACCGCCACCATGTCGCCATCCCGGTCGCCTGACCGCAGACGGGAGCACCAACCGTGACTCATCGCGTCGCGCTCATTCACGCCGTCACCGTGGCGATTGCGCCGGTTCAGGTCGCCTTTCGAGAAATTTGGCCCACAGCCGATTGCATCGGCCTCCATGATGATTCGCTCAGCCCGGACCGTGAACGCGACCAGCGGCTGACCGACATCATGTGCCGCCGCGTCCAGGCGCTGGCCGACTACGCGATGCTGGCGGGTGCCGAAGGGATCCTGTTCACCTGCTCGGCATTCGGCGAGGCCATCGACCGGGTCGCCAAAACGGCTCCTGCCCCGGTGCTGAAGCCGAACCAGGCCATGTTCGAAGCGGCGCTCGCATTGGGCGATCGCATCGGCATGGTGGCGACCTTTGCCCCTTCGGTCGCCTCGATGCAGCAGGAGTTCCGGGACATCGCCGGTCGGGCCGGGCGCTCGGAGGCCCGTATCGACGTCGTCTGCGTCCCGGAGGCAATGGCCGCCCTCAAGGCCGGGGACGACCAAGCACACAACCGGCGGGTAGCCGAGGCCGCAGTGGGCCTGGGCAGCCATGATGCCGTTCTGCTCGCACATTTCTCCACCGCGCGGGCTTCGCGCGCGGTGGCGGCGGCGGTTGGTTGCCCGGTGCTTACGAGCCCGAACAGCGCCGTCAGCCGCCTGCGCTCGCTCATCGACCGGGCTTGCTGAGGCTTCTGCCCGGCGCTCGATCGCGGGACGGACAATGAAAGGGTGTTTCGTTGGCCGAGGTTATCGGTGCCCCCCAGCTCATCTGCCCTGCACAGGAACAATCGGGAACGATTGTCCGCCGGCCGCGAACGCGTGCAGATCGCGAGCCCCGGCGTCAACCCGTCGCGGCAGTTCGTGAGCGGCCAATTGCCCGGAGCAGATGGCTCGTCCTTTCCAATTGGATCACGGGCGGCGATCCCGCCGGCCGCGTTGTACCAAACAGGGAATCGTCATCATAGCTGTGACGGAAATCAGCTACGCAGGCGCGGCAGCGGACGATGACGCAGCACTGCATCGGGGGGCAATCGCCAAGACGTCGCGCCGGTTGATCCTGTTCCTCATGCTGATGTTCGGGCTGAACACCATCGACCGTATGAACATCTCATTCGCGGCGCGGCGAATGAACCATGATCTCGGGCTCTCGCCCGCGCAGTACGGCTTTGCAGCGGGCCTGTTTTTCATTGCCTACCTGGTATGCGAGATCCCGAGCATCTGATCCTCGAACGCGTGGGTGCCGGGCGCTGGCTGGCTCGGATCATGATTACCTGGGGGCTCGTTGCGATCGCCACCGGGTTCGTCTTCGACAACTACTCGCTGTTGACGGCGCGCGGCCTGCTCGGCGTCGCCGAGGCCGGGTTCGCGCCAGGTGTGATGGTCTACCTGATGCGCTGGTTCCCTGACGTGGACCGCGGCAAAGCGGTGATCATCTATCTTGCCGGCAATCCGATCGCCAGCATCATCGGTGGCCCGATTTGCGATACCATCCTCTCGATGGATGGCGCCTGGGGGATTCCAGGCTGGCGTTGGCTCTTCGTCCTGGAGGGCATTCCCTCGATCGTGGTCGGCATCGCGGCTTTATGGTGGCTGACCGAGCGGCCGCAGGAAACGAAGCGGCTGGAGCCCGGCGAGCGTGCGTGGCTGGCGCGGCGCATGGAAAGCGAAGCCGCAACGAAGGCACATACCTCGCCGAAGAACTTCCTCGCCGTGTTCGGCGATCCCGCAACGCTGTGTCTGACTCTGGCCAAGTTCCTAACCCTGATCGCATCGTACGGGCTGTCGCTGTGGCTGCCGCAAATCATCAAGGGCTTCGGCAACCTGAGTAATGTCAAGATTGGCTTGCTGACCGCGATTCCGTCGGCGGTGGCGGTCGCGGCGAGCATCGCGGTCGGTCGCCATTCGGACCGCACCGGCGAGCGAATCTGGCATATTGCGATGCCCGCATTCGTCGGGCGGTGGCGTTCGTCTGGGCCGAACTTGCCGGCAGCCCGCTCATGGCCATGGTCGCCATCACCATCGCTTTCACTGGGCTGTGGGTGTCGAACACCGTTTTCTGGACCTTGCCGACCAGCCTGCTGTCAGGCATGTCGGCCGCCGCTGGTCTCGCCCTGATCAACAGCGTCGGCAACCTCGGCGGCTTCGTTGGCCCATACCTAACCGGCCTGATCCGGGGCACGACAACCAACTACACATGGGCCTACGTCATGTTCGCCGCAGTACTTGCGCTGGCCGGTGTGGTGACCATCATTACCGGGCGGGTTATTCCCAGGCAATATGCCCCAGGCCCCCGGCCGCAGCCCGAAATCGCGGCTTGAAGGGGAGCGATCATGGCCAGAGGGCTGCATAAGTTCGAGTTCGAGGTGATCGACGGCTGGGAGAAGCTGCCGGAAGGCATGTCCTTCGTCGAGGTGGCGGGCGTAGCGGTCGACTCCCGCGACCGGGTGCACGTGTTCTGCCGCGGTGACTGGCCGGTCATCGTCTTCGATAAGGAGGGCAGGTTTCTTAACGCCTGGGGCAAGGGGGTCTTCAGCAGCCCGCACGGCATCTTCATCGACAAGGACGACACCGTCTATCTCTCTGATGATTACGACCACACCGTGCGCATCTTCGACATCGAGGGTACTCTGAAGATGATGCTCGGCAAGCCCGGTGTGGCGGCCGAGACCGGCTATAAGGTCGATGAAAGCCCTGTCCTGTTCGCCGGCAATCCGTTCAACCGGGTCACCAACGTCGCCAGGGGGCGCAACGGCGATCTCTACATCAGCGACGGCTATGGCAACGCTCGGGTGCACCGCTTCGCTCCGGATGGAACGCACCTCACGTCGTGGGAGCGGCCGGGATAGGGACCCGGGGAATTCAACCTGCCCCACTCCATTGCCATTGACAGCGCCGGACGCGTCTACATCGCCGACCGCGAGAACTCGCGGGTACAGATCTTCAGCGCCGACGGCGTGTACCTGAATTCGTGGAACTGGGTCGGCAGACCCAACGACATCTTCATCGACGACCAGGACTTCATCTACATCGCGGAGCTCGCCTGGTCGAAGAAGGGTATCTGCTCAACCCCCGGGTTG
>PLTJ01000100.1 GCA_003164455.1 Acetobacteraceae bacterium | reverse complement strand
TGCGGGCGCGGTCGCGGGTGCGCAGCTCCAAAGCCCGGTCGGTCTCGACACTGGCGCGGTCGGTAATGTCGGCTTCCCGGATACCGCCTTCGGACAAACTGGCAAGCGTATCGCCGGCCTCACGCAGCAGTTCACCGCGCCAACGCAGTAGTTTCTGGCGAAAATATTCCACCTGGAGAGGATTCATGAACGCATCCTCCTCCGATGGCCGATAATCGGGGGGCAGAGTCACCATCATCGTGTCAGATCCTGCGGACATTTCGGCGCTCCACCACGACGGCAACCTGGGCCTTCGCCACCCCCGACGTGAGTTGCGCGGCTTATAGCCATGCCGGGCTGGCGAGCCAAGAGGAGTCGGCACCCGGGCGATGATAACGCGGTCAGCCCGTTGTGATGGTTTCGTGACGCGCCAACTCCACCCGCGCCCGCAACGCCACCTCCGCCAGGGCCTGCCGCAAGCCCGGATCGGCCGCCTGGGGAATGTCCTCCGCCAACGCCGCCAGGCGGCGCAGGCCCGGCAGGTCCCGATGCCCTTCCAGCAACGCCCGCTGCAACCGGGCCAGGGCGGCCAGCATCTCCTGTCCGCGACGCCGCGCCTCACGGTCGCGCACCGCCCCGCTCTCCGCCTCCTGCAGGGCCAGCATGCCGCCGAGCATCACCTCGGCCGTTGCCGCCGGCGCCGCGGGAGCCTCCGCGGCGTCGGGCGGCAGCCGGAACCCGGCACCACGAACCAAGGGTCGCGCCGGACTGCGCACCGCCGGCGACGTCGGCCCGATCCCATCCAGCCAAGTCATCCGCACCTCCTTGCCCGGTCCGTCCTGCCGCCCGGCAGCTTGTGCCGGGCGGCAGGACGGACCGGGCCCCTGCGTACCGGCCGTTCCGATGCTGGCACGCGCCTTGCCTCTTCAGCCCGCAGAATGACAGCCACTCCTTAACGTCTCCCTCTCCGATCGCCTCCGCCGGCCCGAAGGAACTCGCTGTGCCGCGACCTTCCACTGCCCTGTTCACCGCGCTTCTGCTGCTCGCGCCCGTGTGGTTCGCCGCCCTGGCTCCCGCGGCCGCCCAGGTCCGCATCAAGGACATCGCCGACGTCGAGGGCATCCGCGAGAACCAGTTGATCGGCTACGGCCTGGTGGTCGGCCTGAGCGGCACCGGCGACAAGCTCAACAACGCGGTGTTCACCCGCGAGTCGCTGATCGGCATGCTGGAGCGGCTGGGCGTGAACACCCGCGACCAGGCCGCCAGTCTGGATACCAAGAACGTGGCGGCGGTGATGGTCACCACCAATCTGCCCGCCTTCGCCCGCACCGGCAGCCGGATCGACATTGCGGTCTCCGCCCTGGGCGATGCCAAGGACCTGACCGGGGGCACCCTGCTGGTCACTCCCCTGCTGTCCGCCGACGGCGAGGTCTATGCGGTCGCCCAGGGCACCGTGGCCACCGGCGCCATTGTCGCTCACGGCGCCGCCGCCTCGGTCTCCCGCGGCGTCCCCACCTCCGGGCGGGTCGCCAACGGGGCCACGGTGGAACGCGAGATCGGCTATCAGCTCGCCGCCCACTCCGCGCTCCGCCTCGACCTGCGCAATCCCGACCTGACCACCGCGCGGCGCATGGCCGAGGCGATCAACCGCGCCGTCGGGTATGGCACCGCCCAGGCCACCGACCCGCGCACCGTCGCCCTCGAGCTCGGCGGCCACGACGTCATCGATTCGCTCGACCGCATCGAGGACCTGCGCGTCGAGCCCGACAGTCCCGCCATCGTGGTGATCGACGAGGCGAGCGGCACCATCGTCATGGGCGCCAATGTGCGGGTCAGTACGGTCGGCATCGCCCAGGGCAACCTGACCGTGCGCGTCACCGAGACACCGATGGTCAGCCAGCCCGGCCCGCTCTCCAACGGCAGCACCGCGACGGTCCCGCGCACCAACATCCAGGTCGATGATTCGCACGACAACCGCCTCGGCATCCTGCGGGGCAACGTCACCCTGCGCGACCTGGTGGCCGGCCTGAACGCGCTCGGCGTCGGCCCGCGCGACATGATCACCATCCTGCAATCCATCAAGGCGGCCGGCGCGTTGCAGGCCGAGCTGCGGGTGCGCTGATGACCCCCCTGACCCCGGATGCCGCCGAACGCGTCACCCCCCAGGCCGCGCACGCCTGGCGCGCCGCCCAGGACTTCGAGGCGATGGCGCTGTCGCAACTGCTGACCCCGATGTTCGACACCGTGGACATGTCCGCCGGCCCGTTCGGCGGCGGCCCCGGCGAACAGGCGTTCAAGCCGTTCCTCACCGAGGCCATCGCCCACCAGATGGCCGCCCACGGCGGGCTCGGCCTTGCCGTGCCGGTTTTCCACCAGATGCTGCGCCTACAGGAAGCAGCGGAGAGTGCCGCATGATCCCCACCGCGATCGACGACCTTCCCACCGCCAGCGCCGCGCTCGCCGCGTTGCTGGAGCACGAGAACCGCCTGCTCGAAGCGCTCGACCTCGCCGCCGCCGCTGCCCTGCTGCCGGCCAAGCAGGGCGCCACCACCACGTTCCTCCGGGCGCAGGTGCGCACGAAATCGTCCGGCGGCATCCCGCCGGCCGGGCACGTAGCGATGGCCGGCCTGGGCGCCCGTCTGCGCACGCTGGCCGCCGAAAACCGGCGCCTGCTGGAACGCGGACTGGCGGCGCAGGGCCGGGTGATCGCGGTGATCGCGCGGGCGGTGCGTGCGCACCCCGTCACCGCGCCGCGCTACGGCGCCACCGGCGCGCTCGCCGGCCCCCGCACACCCGCTCCGCTCGCCATCTCGGCGCGCCTGTAAGGCACGCAGCCCCGCGGCTAAGGCACGCAGCCCCGCGGCTAAGGCACGCAGCCCCGCGGCTAAGGCACGCAGCCCCGCGGCGCGGCGACTGGCTCACGAAAAGTCAACGCTGACGGGAGGCCCTCGCATGCTAATTGGACCTGTCCAAGTGCAGGGGGCATCGCATGGGTTTGTTTTCCTTGATCGATCCGGGCTACGTGCTCTCGGGATTCCTGGTTGGCGTGCTGGTCGGGCAGACCGGCGTCGGCGGCGGGTCGCTGATGACGCCGCTGCTGATCCTGCTCTTCGGCGTCCATCCGGCGACCGCGGTGGGAACCGACCTGTTGCAGGCCGCCGCCACCAAGACCGCCGGCACGCTCGTGCACGGGCTCAACCACACGGTCGATTGGCGGATCTCCGCGCGTCTGGCCAGCGGCAGCGTGCCCGCCACGTTGCTGACCCTGGCGATGCTGTCGCGCTACGACCTCTCCGGCCCCACCAGCAGCCGCATCATCGCCCTGACGCTGGGCTTCATGTTGCTGCTCACCGCCCTGTCGCTGTTTTTTCGCCGCTTCTTCCTGGCCCATGTCGGGCCCACCCTGGAGCGGTTCACCGGGCGGCAGGTGGCCCTGTGCACCGTCGCCACCGGGGCGCTGCTGGGCGTGCTGGTGACGATCTCCTCGGTGGGGGCGGGGGCGCTGGGGGTCACGGCATTGCTGTTGCTGTACCCGAGGGTGCCGATGGCGAGCATCGTCGGCTCCGACATCGCCCATGCCGTGCCGCTGACGCTGATCGCCGGCGCCGGCCATTGGTGGATCGGTTCGGTCGACTNNACATCGCCCATGCCGTGCCGCTGACCCTGGTGGCCGGCATCGGCCATTGGTGGCTCGGCACGGTGGACTGGCCGCTGCTGGGGTCGCTGCTGAGCGGGTCCATTCCCGGCATCGTCCTCGGCAGCTACCTGGTGACTCACATCCCCGAGGGCGTGCTGCGGGCAATCCTGGCGACGACGTTGCTCGTGGTGAGCAGCCGGCTGGTGTTCTAGCGGTGAAGATCAGACGAATGGTACCCAGCAGGCGTGGACCGCCTTGGGTGGTGAGCGGCGATTGGGGGTTCAGGGACCCGACTTCCGCTCTGCGCCCAAACTGGTCACTTCCTCTTGGCCCGGGCTTACACGAGAGCGGTCGTTCACGGATGGAGCTCGAGGTTGCGAATGAAGTGGAATTGTTGCGGTTTCGGGCATCACGGCCTACGATCAAACTTACGACGATAAGATGCTGAATTGCCTCGACCTCGCTGCGCACACGCGTACAGCTGCGTGGAGCAGTAGGTGCGAGGCGCTGATGGGGTTCCCTGTCCATGGCCCGCACGATCACAGACCAGGAGATCGCACTCATTAAAGCTATGCTTGCGCGGAAATTGAAGAACACCGATATCCAATTCTTCTTTAACCGACCCACGAGACCAGTGAACTCGGGCCGTATCTCAAACATTGCCAACGGAACCTATAGCAATTCGGCCTCGATCGCAGCCGAGACGGATGAAGAACTTAACGTTTACCTGGCCGAGCGTAGCCCCACGGCGGATGTGCCAAGAGTTGTTATAGCGCCCGAGGGCAGCGGCGACTTAAACCCCGTATCTGATTCCGCACTGCGCGCCATGTTCGACAGGAACAGAGCTGGCGATTGGCGGCTAAAGGCGGGAGAGACGGATTGGACTGAATGCAAGCAGAGTTTCAGTCTTAGGAACGCGACATCGTGGCTTCGTGCCGCCGCTGCCTTTGCGAACAATCGAGGCGGATACGTCTTCTTTGGGATTGCCGAGGGGGACGCGGACAAGACATGCAGAGTGATCGGACTTGCGAACGACGATTTCAAGAAAACTGACCCAGGTGAGATCGCGGCACGGCTTCGCAGCGCGTTCGATCCAACTCCGATGTTCCAGAAAGATATGATCGAGATCGGCGGGGCGATGGTCGGCCTTCTGCACATCGAAAAACACCCGAGCCGTCCGATCATTGCGACGAAGAACGATGGTGGAAGCGGAGAGATCAAGGAGGGGGACATCTTCTATCGCTACCCAGGTGCTTCCAGGCGCATTTCCTACGGGGATCTCCGCGCCATGCTCGACGAGCGTGACGCCCGCACGCGCGAAGGTATCTTGCCGATGGTTCGTCGTGTCCTCGAACTCGGCCCAGAACGCGCGATGATTGCGGATCTCGCCGAAGGCAAGCTAACCGACGGAAAGACCTCGATCGAACTTAGCGAGGAAATTATTGAGCGGCTTATGCTAGTCAAGGAGGGCGAGTTCCAGGAGGGGGCAGGAGCACCTGCGTTACGCCTCATCGGCGATGTGAAGACTGCAACACCTACAATGATACGGAAGGGCAGTATCACGCGCGACGATCTGCGCCGTGATTTCCTACAAGATGTGCTCCAGGCAGATCCCACCGACTACCTCCGTACTGCCATTGACATTCCAGGGCGTGAGTGGATCCCGTTGCTCTATTTCGCGTCTAGGGCCAAGATGACCCGTGAGGATCTGCTGGCGTTCATCGTAAAAGCAAATGGAACTCCAGGACGTAAGGATGTGCTCGCGAAGCGGCTTCGTACACCGGATGCCGCATACGTGAAGGCTTCAGGACCGGTGACACAACTTCAGCAAAAACTGGCGGCCGGAGATGATTTGTCGGTGACGACGGCGGCTGACGCACGCATGGCGGCAGCTGCCGTCATCGGCCTTTCGCGGCCACTTACTGTTAATCCGGCGGTGATCCGCGCACTGTTGATGCGCTGTCTCGATTTAATTGGCGATAGTGGTACACAGGTTGGGAGATCAGAGGTTCGCAAGGCAATTGCGCGGCTTGATGAACTGCTGTTGACCTAATTGATTGACTGCGCGAGCCCCCAGCAAGCACACGTAGCAAGTACTCGTAGGGCGGAACCTCTTGCATTCCACTGCTCGGCTTTCGGTGCCTTCGAGGCCGGTGAGCGCCCCACTCGGTCGCCGAAGTTCCGTGGTCGGCTCCCCGAAAGCGGACAGCTCGAGTGAGCCTGCCCCAAATGCCGGTCCGGTCGTTTTGAGAAATGCCTGCATCTTACCTCAGGGCAGGCATGGCCGCCCTGAGGTAAGTGCGCTCCGTTGGGTTTGGTTGCCTAGGGAGCTGTGCGGGTGGGGGGCTACGCTAAAGAGATGCCCTCCACCGAGACATAACCGGCGTTGATTAGCGCCAAGGGTACGTAGGGGGCGGTGACATCGAAGGTGGCGCTATCAGGGTTCATCGTTCTCACCTTATGCCCCAAGCGTTGCTGGAATGTCGGATGGCAGGTCAGCTCTGATTGCGATTTAACCGGGAATATTCTGGTTGCGGTGGGGCGCTTGAAAAAGTCGGAGGCAAGCCAAGGGGCGTGCATAGGTCCGAGTGTGCTCTGGGCTTGAATGATGGCATTCTTGCTGAACAAAACGCCTACGCTCGCAAGTCGCTCCTGCATCCATGCACCAGCAATATCCGACAGGTAACTTTCGTCCACATCCATCGGATAGCCGCCGCCGACATCGCTATGTACTCCTGGGAACAATTGCTGAATTACCCCTTTACGGTCATCCCATAATGTCGGTGTGAAGTCCACACGCTGCTCATCAGCGGCAATGGCGTGAAAGCCATGCGCGACCTTGTCGCTGAGCTTCGTGTCAGCGAATCTGAGTAGATCAAGACGAACTGTGTCTGCTTGACCGGTCTCCGGGATGCCCAGGGCTCCCACCGTGTCGAAGACGCCGATTGCCACTATCTCAACGCCCTCGATATAGAGTGGCCTGTAGGCGAGCCACGAAAGGAACTGTGGGTTATCGGCGACGGCTAATTCGATGCGACCGAGCAGCGAGCTCTTCTCGGAGTTATGGGAATTGGCATACTGGTAGGAGCTCCAAGCAGAGGCGGCGTATTTGTAGCCGTTGTCGTCAGCCCCATTGGGGTTGAGCCCCAGCCCCTGCCAGTCCAGCAAGCCCATGCTTGAGATCAGGCCTCCGAGGGCACGGGCGGTGTAGGCACCTCGACTGAATCCGGTGATGTAGATCGCATCTCCCGGCGCATAGTTCCGCGAAATGAAAGTATAGCCCCGCAGCACTCGGGCGATCAGACCCAAGCCGAGCGAACCTTCGGCTAGTTTTGCCAGCGGGTTGCTGGTGTCGCCGACGCCGTGGAGGTACTTGGCGCGTTGTTCCGGACTGGTGCCCGTGGCTGAAGTAGTGATCTCGTTTTCTACATGCGGTTGGCCTTCGGGCGTCACGTCCCCGGCAAGCATCCAAAATAACTTCAGTACATTGGTCGGGTTGGTTCCGGCGATCTCGTCCGGTCCGCCAGTGCCATTCCACGTACCGTCAGCACAAAACACAATATTCTTTGTCATAGATAAGCCTCCCTGCGACCGTAGAATTTTGTGGTTGCCGGCGGAGCAATTGTTCCGCCAGTGGTTTCCGAAACACCACGTTTAAGCTTACGCCGTGGAAGCGGCGGGTTAAAGGCGGTTCTGGCCCACAATCAGCATGCCAAGAATTGGAGCAATGTCCGCTAACGTCGGCAGTGACCTGTGGAACGACGATGATGGGCGCACAGCCGTCGGCGCCGCGCTGCGATGGAACTCCGGTTCTAGGATCACCCGATGAGTGGTGTGGCGGCCGAGGAAGGTCGTGTGCCGCCGCGAGCCACTCCGCACTCAATGTCCGCTTCAGTGCGCGACCCGTCCGTCACCTGTCATTCTGCTCACGTGAAGAGTTTCGGA
>PLTJ01000318.1:12331-20968 GCA_003164455.1 Acetobacteraceae bacterium | reverse complement strand
AGGTGATCTCGTGGTCCGAGCCGATGCCGGTGGCGGCGAAAGCCTGCAAGTCGGCGCCCGCAAGCCCGCGCGCATGGCCGCACACCAGTTTGCCCGCGGCGAGCCCCTCGCCCACCACACCGCGCATCTTCCCGCCGCGCGACAGCACGCCGCGCATGTCCATCACCTCGGCAAGCCCGATAACCTCAGGCCAGGACAGCATCTCGCTGATCTGTCCGGTTTCGAAACTGGCGCCGGCGCGTTCCAGCCCAGGGGCCGACGGCACGCAGGACGGCGCCAGCACCAGCACGCGCAACGGTAGATCGCGCGACGCCGCGATGGCCCAGCGCACGCCGGCCAGCCCCATGACGTTGCCCAGTTCGTGCGGGTCCCAGCAGATCGTCGTGGTGCCCTGCGCCACCACCATCTCGGCGTAGCGGCGCGGTGTAACCATGCTGCTTTCGATGTGCAGATGGCTGTCGATCAGCCCCGGGGCTACGTATTTCCCCCGCGCGTCGATGCGCCGCAAGGCCTCGGCGGCCGCCGGCGGATGGACGCTGGCGATCAGCGGACCGACCATGCCGATATCGGCGGGGCGCAACTCGCCGGTCGCGACATCGACCAGCGTTCCGCCTTCGATCAGCACGTCGAACGGCCCCTGCCCGCGCGCCGCCCGCACGGCACGGTCGCGCAGGGACGCCGCCTCCGGGCTGGCCGGTTCGTTCACCCCTTGACGGCTCCGCCGGTCAGGCCGCCGACCAGGCGCTTCTGCGCAAACAGGAACAGCACCACTGCGGGCAGCGCCACCAGCGTTCCGCCCGCCGTCAACAGGCCCCAGTTGATCGTGTTCTCGCCGATGAACATCTGCAACGCCACCGTCACGGTGCGCACATTGCGCCCGGCCAGCATCAGCGCGAACAGGTACTCGTTCCACGAGGCGATGAAGAGATAGAGCGCCACCGCCACCGCCCCCGGCGCCGCCAGCGGCAAAATCACCAGCCGCAACAATTGAAGTCGCGTCGCCCCGTCGATCATCGCGGATTCATCGAGTTCCACCGGCAGCCCGTCCATGTAGCCCGTCATCAGCCAGATGGCGAAGGGCAGCGTGAAGGTGGCGTGACCCGCGATCAGGGCGATGTAGGTGTCGAGCAGGCCGAACTCGCNNCGACGATCAGGCTGTCGCGCAGGTTGTAGATGAAACTGGTCCGCCCCAGCAGTTCGATGTAGTGCACCAGCGTGAACTCGCTGGGGATCAGGCTGATCGGCGAATGGGTCAGATCGAGATCAGGGCGCAGCGAGGTCAGCATCATCCACACCCACGGCCCCAGGCCGAAGATCAGGATGCACAGCACCGGCAACTCGGTGCCGAAGAACAGCCGTACCCGTTTCATTCGCGGCTCCGTACGGCATAGAAGATGACCACGCTCAGCAACATCAACGTCAGCATCACGGCAAGGGCGGAACCGTAACCGTAATCCGCCCCCGACCACGCCTTCAGGAAGGCATAGAGCGGCAGCGTCTGCGTCGCGGTGCCGGGACCGCCGCCGGTCATCACCAGCAACAGGTCGAGCGAATTGGCCACCCAGATCATGCGCAGCAGCAGCGCGGTGGACATCACCGGCATCAGCCCGGGAATGGTCACGTAGTAGAAACTGCGGACCGGCCCGGCGCCGTCGATCGCGGCCGCCTCGTATTGCTCGCGCGGAATCGATTGCAGCCCGGCCAGCAGGGTCACGCAGAAAAACGGAAAACCCTGCCAGGTAATGGCGAGAATGACCGCCGCCATGGCGGTGCTGGGCTGCGCCAGCCACGGCACCGAGGCATCCAGCAGGCCGAACTGCACGCCAAGCTGGTTGATGATGCCGAGGTTGAAGTCGAGCATCCAGGTCCAGATCAGGCCGATGATGACGCTGGGCAGCGCCCAGGGGACGATGATCAGCGCGCGCGCCGCCGGACGCCACCAGAACTGCCGGTTCAGCAGCAGCGCGGCGGTCAGGCCGAGTGCGAACTGAAGCCCGACCGCCACCGCCACCCAGACGAACGAGAGTGACAGGCTGCTCCAGAACGTCGGGTCGTGCAGCACGGCGATGTAGTTGCCGAGGCCGACGAACGGGCGCACGCGCGGGCGGAACAGCACCACGTCATGCAGCGACAGCCACAGGGTTTCCGTCACTGGCCCCAGGACCAGCAGCACGGTGGCCACCAGGGCCGGGGCCAGAAACAGCCAGGGCGTGAAAGCGGTACGCTTCACCCGAAGAACAGCTTCTCGAACGTCTGCATCATCTCATCCGGGGTGACCTGCCCCAGCAGCGCCTTCTGCGTCGTCTGCGGCCAGACCGTGCGGGTGAAGTCGGCGGTCTGCGAGGTCGGCGGCAGGGTGGCGGCAATCGGCAGCGAGGCGACGGTGGCGTCGAGGAAGCGCTGCGGCTCGGCGTTCCAGCCCTTGGCGCCGGAGGTGGTCACGGTCACCTGACCCGCCAGCTTGTTGAACGCCACGTTCGCCGCGGCGGTGGAGAGGTAGGCAATCCACTGCCACGCCGCCTCGGGATTCTTCGACGCCGCGAACACGGCGTTCGATCCGTCGCCGAAGTCGGTCCAGCCGGCGCCGCCGGGTCCGCGCGGCACCGGCACGGCGGTGATGGCATCGCCCAGCGCCGCCACCATTTCGTTGGCCGAGCCGATATGATGGATCGTCATCGCCGTGCGGCCCGACTTCATGTTGGCGATGGTCTGCACGAAGCCGTCGCTCGGCGCCGAGGGCGGGAACACGTGCTTGACGCGGAACAGATCGATGAACCAGCGGTTCGCCGCCAGCGCCGCCGGGCTGACCAGCCCGCCTTTTCCCAGTTTCGCTCCGCCGCCGAGCACGAACGTGGCCCAATGGTCATGGCCGCCGGCGCCGCCGCGCAGCCCGAAGCCCCAGCGGTCGCCGCCGGTCGTGGCCTCGGCACCGGCCAGGAAATTGTCGAAATTCGTCGGCAGCGACAGGTTCTTCTGGGCGAACCAGTCCTGGCGCACATACAGGTAGAGCACCACGTATTGCAGCGGCAGGTAGTAGGCCTTGCCGTCCGGCGCGCGCGACAGCCGCCACAGGTCCTCGGAGATATCGGCCCGCCCGGACCAGGCGGCGATCCACGCATCCAGCGGCTTCAGCGCCTCCATTTCCATCAGCCGGGGCTGGTTCAGGAACTTCACCATGCCGCAGTCCGGCGCGTTGCCGGCGATCAGCGCCGTGTAGAGCCGCGTGTCGTAGTCGGCGCCGCCGCCCCAGGGGATACTCTCGGCCTGCACCTTGATGCCGGGGTTCGCCTTCTCGAAATCGGCCACCAGCGCCGCCGGCGAGGCGGTGGGGTCGTCGAAATGGTACCACCAGCGCACCGTCACCGGTTGCTGGGCGTGGGGTGCGGCGAGCGGCGCGGCGGCGAGCGCGGCGGCGCCGGTAAGCAGCGAACGACGTTTCATTGGCATCACTCCCGGTTCAGCATTCTCTCGATTGCATCGACGAAGGTGGCGATGGCGTCGCGAGCGGAGCACGGCGGCGCCGGCATCCGTGCGAATCCATGCACCCCGCCGGGCATCACGTCCATGCCGCCGCCGGCAGGTCGGAGCGGAACCTGGCTCATGCGGCGGCGTCCCTCTCCACGATGGTGTCCAGATGGGCGCCCAGTTCCCGCGCCAGCCCGGCCGCATCGCCGGCCTGGAGCGCGGCCAGGATCGGCCGGTGCCGCCGCGCCGTCTCGATCAGCGAGCGGCGGTGCCAGGGCGCCCACAGGCGGAAGCGGTGGGAATGGAGCATGCAGCGCGCCAGGATCGGCCCCATGGCGTGCAGCCCGGAGACGCGGAACAGCGCCAGATGAAGGTCCATGTCGCGCTCCAGCACCGCCCAGGCGTCGCTGTCCGCCGCGGCGGCCTCCATGCGCTCCTGGATCGCCAGCAGCCCCGCGAGGTCGCCGGCCGAAACCCGGCGCAAAGCCCGCCGCGCCCCGCGCAGCTCGATGCGGCGGCGCAGATCCAGCATCTCCGAAGCGGACTCGACATCGAGGTCGGTGATGGTGGTGCCCTGGCGGCCGGCGCGCAGCACCAGCCCCTCGCCCTCCAGCCGCAGCAGCGCCTCGCGCACCGAGGACTGGCCGCAGGCCAGGTCGGCGGCGAGGCCAAGCTCGGTCAGCACGGCGCCCGGCGTCAGCTCGTTCATGACGATCCGCCGGCGCAGTTCCGATAGTACGCGCGAGGCCCGGGCTTCGGGCATGGACTCGGTGTTTCCTCGATGGCTTATCGATATCGATGACAGGCTAACGCCAACCCGGACCGGGAATCAAGCCACCTTCCGCACGGTCAGGTCGGCCCCAACCGTCCCCCTGCCCGCTTCCATGCGTCGATCCCGCCCTGGATGTGCCGCGCCGCGGTCAGGCCCTGTTCCTGCGCCGCCTGCACCGCCATCGCCGAGCGCTCGCCGAAGGTGCAGAAGAACACCAACCGCCGCCCGCTCGCGCCCGCCAGTTCGTGCAGCATGCTGCCCAGTTGCAGGTTCTCGCGCAGGTCGGTGTACGGCGCGTGCAGCGCGCCCGGAATGCCGCCGTGGCGTTCCCGCTCGCCCTTCTCGCGCAAATCCACCAGCAGTACGTCGTCCCGCCCGACCAGCGCCAGCGCGTCCTCGGCGCTGACCGCCCAGCCCCGCCGCGCGATCGCCTCCTGGACCAGGCCCTGGCGCATGTTGGCCGGCACCGCGACGTCCATCATCTTCGGGTTGGGCAGGTTCAGGCCGGCCATCAGGGCCGCGTATTCCGCCACCGACCTCACCTGCAGGCGCGGATTGAACCGCTTTTCTTCCCCGATCGTGCTGACCGTGTCGCCCTTGTAGTCATGCGCCGGATACACCAGCGTCTCCTCGGGCAGCGCCAGCAGGCGGCGGAAGATGGAATCGTACTGCGCCCGCGCGTCGCCGTTCTGGAAATCCGTGCGGCCGGTGCCGCGGATCAGCAGCGTATCGCCGGTGAACACCCGGTCGGCCACGCCAAAGCTGTACGAATCGTCGGTGTGACCGGGCGTGTAGATGACGTCCAGCGACAACCCCTCGATGCGCAGCCGGTCGCCGTCGGCCACCCGCATCGACACCACATCGACCGCGCTTTGCTCGCCCATGACGGTGACGCATTGGGTGCGGTCGCGCAGCGCGCCCAGGCCGGTGATGTGGTCGGCGTGCAGGTGGGTATCGACCGCCTTCACCAGCTTCAGGCCGAGTTCCCCGATCAGTTGCAGGTAGCGCTCCACCCGCTCCAGCACCGGATCGATGATCAGCGCCTCGCCGCCGCGGCGGCTGGCCAGGAGATAGGAATAGGTGCAGGAGACCGGTTCGAACAACTGCCGGAACAGCATCATTTTTTCTCCCCCCTCGCCGCGCGCCGCGTCGCCTCACGCGCTATGTTTTTCTATCCACTTGCCCGAGCGGTCCGCAACAAATTCCAGGAGCAGGATGCGATGTCAGCCACCACGATCCCCGACCTTTCGGCCCTCCCCTACGAGGCCAAGCACGTGCTGGCCAACAAGGCGCTCGTCCATCAGACCGACGAGGTGCAGATCAACGTCTATGTCCTCGAGCCGGGCGGGCGCATCCCGGCGCACCGGCATAGCGCGAGCTGGGACATCTCCTTCGTCATCGAGGGCGAAATCGAGGCCCGGTTCGCCGACGGCCGGACCGTGCGCTGCGGTGCGCAGGCGATCAACCTCGTCCCGCCCGGAACGGTGCATGAAATCGCCAATGCCAGCACCACGCAGCCCGCCAAATTCCTGCTGATCCAGAGCCCCTCGCGGAGCTTCGACTTCATCAGGTCCGAGATTCAGCCTGCGCCCTGAGCGGGATGACTTCTGGTAGGCGAAGTCATCCCACTTCTGGTTCTTTGTTTGATCGCGTGATTCACGCCCTCGGCCGATTCCGATTCGGGCGATCACGCTCTAAGCGCTTCGTGCACGTTCCCGCAACACGGCGCGGACCGGATGAACTACCTCGGCTTGACCGCCTGCGGCTGCGCGCTTTGCACGGCCTGCTGGCGGAACAGCGTGTCCGCCGCCTGTTTCTGCGGCCCTGACAGCACGCCGTACAAGGCCTGAAAGGCGGCGGCGAGCTTCTCGGTGCCATCGCCATAGGCACGCATGATCTGCGCATAGGACTGCATGTTGTCCACCGCGTTCATGCCCTGCACGCCGGCCGCGCGCTGACGGAACAGCGCGTCGGTGGTCTGTGCGTTCTCCCGCATCACCTGGGCGAAGGCAGTCCATTGCGGCGCCTGCGCCACGGTGATCGCCAACTGGGTCTGCAGCCCGGTGATGCGCTGCTCCACCGCCGTCTGCACCTGGGATTGCATCTGTACCGTGGCCAGCGGTTGTGACCCGGCCGGAGCTGGCGCCGGCGCCGGCGCCACGACCGGCGCCAAGGGCTGGGAGCCAGCGGGGATCGCCGACGGCGGCGATTGGCCCGCCGGCCCCGCCGGCTGGGCCAGCACCTGCAGCGGCACTGTCGCTAGGAGTAGTGCGGCGAAGCCAGCAAGCTTCGATGAACGCATCATCGTCGTCCTCCAGTATGAATTGTTGTTGCCCTCAGGCGTCAGTGCCCACGGCCGCCACCATGACCGCCACCACCAGGGCCGCCACCACCATGGCCCCCGCCTTGACCGCCGCCATGGCCGCCGCCGCCTTGGACGCGGCCGGCGGAACTGGTGACGTGGCCGGCGGAACGGGTGGCGTGGCTGGCCGAACCGGTGGCGTGAGCGCTCGAACCGCCATGTTGAACGCCCGCTGTCGATCGGCCCGACGTTGAACCGGCGGTGCCGCGACCCCGCGCCGTGAAGGAGCCGCCATAGCCGGTGGCGACTGAGGCCGTATATCGCCCGCCCGCATAGCCCGAACTGGCATAGAAGCCGCCGGCATAATAACCGCCGCGGCCAAGATAGCTGCCGGTCCACCAACCGTCATACAGCACCGCCACGGCCAGCATCGGCGGCGCAAAGGCAAGCACGGGCCAGACCGACAACGCGTAGGCCGGCGGCGAGAAGATCACCGGCGGCGGACCCGCCACGATCATCAACTCGGGCGCGGGCAACACCACCACCGGTGGCGGCGTTGCGGCACACAGCATCGCCTCGGGCGTCGGCAGCAAGGGCGGCGGGGCAGCGTAATACGGCCCCGGCACCCTCCCCATCCAGGGCACGCTCACCACCACCGGGGGCAGAGCGACAAGAACCGGCGGCGGCACGAAGACAATCGGCGGGGCAAAGAAGGCGAAGCGGGGGCCAAGACCCCAGGCCACGCCCCAGGCGCCGCCCGCGACGATCACATCGCTCTGCCAGCCCCAGGCGCCGCCACCCCAGGCTCGCCGCCCCATCCAGGCGCCGGAATACGGCGCATACCCGTTATACCCCCACGCCGACCCGCCATACCGGCCCGAACCGCCATGGTGGCCCGAGCCGCCATACTGGCCCGAACCGCCATGGTGGCCATGACCCCGGTTCTGCGCGAACTGCTCGCCCCCGCCGTTCCTCGCCATGGCCGGCGTGAGCGTCGCCAGCATCGTACCAGCAGCAAACCCGGCAGCGAGCAACAGGTTGGCAGCACGGTGTGCGCGGATGAAGTCCATCTTAGGCAGCTCCGGATACGGATTTGGTTCGAAGATAGCGCGTCGCAAGAGATAGTACCGCGATAACGCGAGAAGATTGGGGATGAATTCTGTTCAAATTAAGTCAAATGGGAGCACTTTTTCTTGAGATGGAATTCTTGAGTATTTATACTCACAGGGATCAACCATCAGATTGCGGTTATTTCTGTGATCCCAGAGGGGCGTATTGGGCAACGGCTTTTGCGAACATGAAGGGTCTTGTGCGCGGGGTCCCATTGGAACACGGCGGCCAATGCCGCGACCGTCCCACGACTGAACTGACCAGGCCCTGGCATCCGCAGGATCAACGATCGCGGCGGCTCTCGCCGCCCATCGCGGACCGGACGTTGCCCTGCCGCGGGCTATGCCGCCCGCAGCGCCGCCTGCACCACCGTGTCCAGCGCACTCAGGAAGCGCGAGCGGTCGGCGCGGGTCAGTGTGGAGGGCCCGCCAGTCGCCATGCCCATCTCGCGCATGTGCTGCGCCACCGCGCGCCCGGCCAGCGCGCCGCCGATGTTGTCCGCCGTCCACAGCTTGCCGTTCGACGCCAACGCCCGCGCGCCACGCGCCAGGCAGCGCGAGGCCAGCGGAATGTCGGAGGTCACGCAAACATCCTGCGCGCCGATCCGCTCGGCGATCCAGTCATCGGCGACGTCGGCGCCCGCTCCCACCACCACCATGCGGACATTGGCCAACCCGGGCGGGCGGATCGGCCGCGAGCCGTTCGACACCACGTGCACCACCAGCCCCAGCCGACCGGCCACGCGGTAGACCTCCTCGCGCACCGGGCAGGCGTCGCCGTCAATATAGATCTCGGTCATGCCGGCAAGGTGGCACAACTCCACGTCCATGCAAGCACGCGGGTTTCGTCCGGACGGCAGGTTCCGCTATACTGGTCCCATCATGTCCGACATCGAGGATCCATCGACCGCCATGGAAGATCCCGACTGGGAAATCCCGGCCAATCTCCAGCCGGACCCGGACGAGTACGGCTTCGACCTGGAGCGCGC
>PLTJ01000318.1:0-12181 GCA_003164455.1 Acetobacteraceae bacterium | reverse complement strand
CGGCGGGCGCGAACACGCGGTGGAGGCCAAGATCGTCGGCAAGCAGGAATTCGCCGGCTACTGGGAATACCTGCTGGACGAGGCGTTCTTCACCACTCCGGCGCACCCGTTCTGGAGCGGCGCGGCGCTGATCGGCAAGGACGGCAAGCTGCTGGGCACCGGCTCGCTGATCCTCCAGCAGGGCGACGGCAAGCGGCGGATAGACATGAACATGATCGTGCCGATCGGGCTGCTGCGCCCGATCCTGGACGATCTGCTGATGCTCGGCCGCAGCAAGGCCCCGCCCCGCCCCTGGCTCGGCCTGTACGCCATGGAGAACGAGGGCGGCCTGGTGATCGGTGGCACCGCGACCAAGGGTCCGGCCGACCGCGCCGGACTGCGCCAGGGCGACCGCATCCTGGCCGTGGGCGACGAGGACGTGGCCGATCTGGCGACGCTCTGGCGCAAGGTGTGGTCGAGCGGAACGGCCGGAGCGCCGGTGGTGCTGCGGGTGGGACGGGACGGCAACACACAGATCGTGCGGCTGACTTCCGCGGACCGCACCTCGTTTCTGCGGACGCCCCAGCTGCACTGAAACAGGAGGAGAGTCATCGTGCACGGATTCGTCGACGATATCGAGGACCTGACCGAAAGGAATGATGACTTTCGGCGCGTTCTCTACACCGGCAAATACCTTCAGTTGGTGCTGATGGCCCTCGCGCCCGGCGAGGAGATCGGCGAGGAGGTCCACGAGGACCACGACCAGTTCTTCCGCATCGAGGAGGGCAAGGGCGCGGTGGTGATCGACGGCATCAGCACGAAGATCCAGAGCGACGATGCGATCGTCGTGCCCGCCGGCGCCCGCCACAATGTCATCAACACCGGCGACGATCCTCTGAAGCTCTACACCATCTACGGGCCGCCCGAGCACATGGACGGCGTGGTGCGCCCCACCAAGGCCGATGCCGAGGCGAGCGAGGAACACTTCGACGGGACGACGACCGAGTAGCCGCGCCACGGCGGCGGGGCGGCCGCGCGCAAAACCAGGACTCATAGATCGCCGTTGACCCCCCTATGGATCAGCGGCGATTGGTGTGATTTCGATTCCTCCGCATCGCATCGGCCCCCCGCCATCCATGCGGGATGAGTAGATTCCGATTCTCCCGTCGGCGGGCGCCGTGAGCGCATGACGACAGTCGCGGGCCGGCACGACCACCGCGGACTGCTCCGTTGCCTGTGACAACCGAGCCAGTCGGCGCCTGCGATTACACGGTCCTTGCCGATGCCGACGATCTGAAAAGAGGACTCTCATGCCGCTGCACAAAATAACCCGGGCCGGCGAGCCAGGGGCCGCGGACGTCTACGCCACCGAATCCGCCGACCAGCGCGTGCCAAAATATCGCCTGCCCGAACACACGTCATCCGCGCAGGCCATTTACAATTTGGTGCACGACGAGATGCTGCTGGACGGCAACTCGCGGCAGAACCTGGCGACGTTCTGCACCACCTGGGTCGAGCCGGAAGCGCACCGGCTGATGGACGAGTCGATCGACAAGAACATGATCGACAAGGACGAGTATCCGCAGACCGCGGAGATCGAAAACCGTTGCGTGCACATGATCGCCGATCTCTGGCACGCACCCGGTGCGCGCAAGACGGTGGGCTGCTCGACCACGGGATCGAGCGAGGCTTGCATGCTGGGTGGCCTGGCGCTGAAATGGCAGTGGCGCAAGCGGCGCATCGCCGCCGGCAAGTCGTACGACAAGCCGAACTTCGTTTGCGGTCCGGTCCAGGTGTGCTGGGCGAAGTTCGCGCGGTATTTCGACGTGGAAATCCGTGAGGTGCCGTTGCGCGGTGACGCGCTGGGGCTGCGTCCGGAGGATATGCGGCACTATTGCGACGAGAACACCATCGGCGTGGTCGCGACGCTCGGCGTCACCTTTACCGGCATCTACGAACCGGTCGCCGCCCTGGCGCTGGCACTCGATGAAATCCAGAGCGATAGCGGAATCAACATCCCCATCCACGTTGACGCGGCCAGCGGCGGCTTCATCGCGCCATTCATCCAGCAGGACCTGGAATGGGACTTCCGCATCGAGCGGGTCAAGTCGATCAGCGCGTCGGGCCATAAGTACGGGCTGGCTCCGCTTGGCGTGGGTTGGGTGATCTGGCGCGACAGCGCCGAACTGCCGGAAGAGCTGATCTTCAACGTCGATTACCTTGGCGGCAACATGCCGACCTTCGCCCTGAACTTCAGCCGGCCGGGCGGGCAGATCATCGCGCAGTACTACGACTTCCTGCGGCTGGGCCGCGATGGCTACACCCGGATCCAGCAGGCCTGCGCCGATACCGCGCAATGGCTAGGGGCCGAAATCGCCAAGCTCGGACCACTGGAGTTGGTGTACGATGGCAAGGGCGCGCTGCCGGCAGTCTGCTACAAGCTGAAGGACGGCAAGGACCATGGTTTCACCCTGTACGACCTGTCCGAACGGATGCGCATGCGGGGCTGGCTGATCGCCTCCTATCCGCTGCCGGCGAAACGCAGCACCACCATCATCCAGCGCATCCTGATCCGCCACGGCGTCAGCCGCGATCTGGCGCAATTGCTGCTGAACGATCTCGGCCGCGCGCTTGAGCACCTGAAGGTGAACCCGGTTGCGCATTCGAGTGCAAGTCCGACCTTCCATCACTGATCGCCAGGCATGGCGGAGGTACCGATGACTGTATCCAAGAAGTCCGTCGTTTCCACCTTCAGCATGGCGATGATGACGGCGGCGGCGGTGGTCAGCCTGCGTGGCCTGCCGATGATGGCCAAGGAGCAGCTCACGCTGTTCGGTTATGTCGCTTTCGCCACCTTCATCTTTCTGATCCCCGCCGCCCTGGTCTCGGCCGAGCTGGGCGGTGCCTTCAGCGACAAGGGCGGCGGCGTCTATACCTGGGTGAAGGAAGCCTTCGGATCGCGCTGGGGATTCGTGGCGATCTGGCTGCAATGGATCCAGAACGTGGTGTGGTATCCGACCGTGCTGGCGTTCTCCGCGGCTGCCATCGCCTATGTGGTCGGCAAGCCGGCGCTGGCGAACAACGGTCCGTTCGTCGGCGTGTTCTGCATCGTCGCCTACTGGGCGGCGACGCTGATCACCTTGCGCGGGGTGGGCGCCATTGCGCGGGCGACGAGTTGGGCCTTCCTGGCGGGAACAGTATTGCCAGGCGTGATCATCATGATTCTGGCGGTGATCTGGATCGCCCAGGGCAACCCGATCGCGATGCTGCACCCCGCGGCAACGGATTCCGTCGCCGTCATGTCGATGGCAGGCGGTCACGCGCATCCACGGTATTTCCCCAACATCACTGGATTGGGGGACATTGCCTTCCTGGCGGGCATCATCCTGCTGTTCGCCGGCGTGGAAGTGCACGCCGTCCACGCCAACGAGATGGCCGAACCGAGGCGGCAATTCCCGGTCGCCATGCTGATCGCATCGGTGGCGGTCATTCTGTTGTTCACGCTGGGCTCGTTCGCGGTGGCAACGGTGTTGCCCGATCAGCAGATTAATCTGCAGGAAGGGCTGATGAAGGCCTTCCAGCAGATCTTTACCCGCTTCGGCATCGACTGGGCGACGCCGGTGGTCTGCCTGCTGCTGGCATTCGGCGGCATCGGCGGCGTGATGTCGTGGATCAGCGGCCCCAGCCGAGGCTTGCTGTGGACCGCGCAGGAGGGCGAAATCCCGCCCTTCCTGGCGAAGGTCAACAAGAACGGAGTGCAGATCAGCATCCTGATCGTCCAGGGCGTGATCGTCACCGTGCTGGCACTGGCCTATTTCGTGATGGCCGATGTCAGCGTGGCATTCTTCCTGCTCAGCGCGGTCACGATCACGCTTTACCTGATCATGTATATGCTGATGTATGCTGCGGCCATTCGCCTTCGCTATTCGCAGCCCGACCTGAAGCGCAGCTATCGCGTGCCGGGTGGGATGGTCGGCATATGGTGCATTGCCGGCGTGGGGTTCGCCGGCGTCGCCTTTTCCTTCCTCGTCGGCTTCTTTCCGCCGACGCAGCTTCCGGTGGGAAGTCCCGCGCTCTATGTCGGGCTGGTGGTGGGCGGCACCGTGGTGTTCACCGGGCTGCCGCTGCTGATCGGAACACTGAAGCGGTCGTCCTGGCGAGCAGCCGGAGCGCCCGCAATCGTCGCCGCGAACGCCGATTGAAACGTCTGGCTCCGGATTCGGTCGGTCCCGGTCCTGTCACCGGAACCGCCCGATCCGGAACGGATGCAGCGGCAGATCGGTCCCCCCGTCCAGCACAAGCTCGGACAGGATGCGCCCGACCACCGGACCCAGTTGGAACCCGTGGTGCGAAAAGCCGAAGGCGTGGAACGCGTCCGGCTCCGTGCCCGACGGCCCGATCACCGGAATGCCGTCGGGCAGCCGGCTCTCGATGCCCGACCAGGTCCGCACGATCGGGGCTGCGCGCATCACCGGGAAAAGTTCCGCCACCGTCCGCGCGCTCGTCACCAGCTTGCGCAGATCGACGCTGGAGGTCTCGGTCCCCATGTCGGGCACGCCCAGATGGCCGCCGCCGATCAGCACAGTGCCGTTCTGCGCCTGCTTGAACGACAACGCCCGGTGCACCCCCAGCACCACCGGCTCGCAGAAGCCCGGCACCGGCGCGGTCACCATCATCATCGGCGCGCTGGGTACCAGCGGCACCGCCTCGCCGAGCGCCTCGGCCACCGCCCCGCCCCAGGCGCCGCCGGTGTTCACCAACACCCGCGCCTCGAGGACGCCCGCGCTGCTGGCCACCTGCCAGTACCCTGCTTGCCGCCGGAACCCGGTGGCCCGCACGCCTTCCACCACCCGCGCCCCGGCGCGGATCGCGGCGGCGCGGAATGCCATGGTGGTGTGGTAGGGGCTGGCGAAGCCGTCCTGGCGCGCGATCAGCCCGCCCAGGCAACCCGGCACCAGCGCCGGCAGCACGTCGTAGAGTTCGTCGGGTCCGATCAGTTCCTCATGGCTCCAGCCGAGCGCGGCCATCCTGGCGGCGCGGGCGCCGAGTTCGTCCCATTCCGCCGCATCCGCCGCCACCGCGACCTGGCCGCTCACCTTGAAGCCGCAATCCGCCCCGACCAGGTCGCCGATGCCGTGCCATATCTTCATCGCCTCGACGGAAAGCGGCACCTCCGCCGAGTCGCGCAGCAGCCGGCGCACCCCGCCGGCGTTCACCCCTGACGCGTGCCGGCCGACCGAGTTCTTCTCCACCAGCAGTACATCGGCGCCGCGCCGGGCGAGGAAAAGTGCCGCGGAGCAGCCCTGGATGCCGCCACCTACGATCAACACATCGGCGGAGAGTTTCACGCCTCGGCGTCCAGCGTCACGCCGGCCAACTCGCCCACGGTCACCGGCTTCAGCGGCGGGCGGATGCGGAAGTAGCCGACCTCGTCCAGCCCGACCCCGCGCGCCTCGGCGATGAGTTCGGACACCACCGGCCCGCACATCCGGCCCTGGCAGGGGCCCATGCCGGCGCGCAGGAAGCTCTTGGCCTGGTTCGGCCCGAGGCAGCCCTGCGCCACCACGTCGCGCACCGCCCCGGCGCGCACCGCCTCGCAGCGGCAGACCATGACATCGTCGGCGGGCCGCAGCACGCCCGGCGGCGGCGCGAAGGTGGCATCGAGGAAAGGTCGCACCGCCAGTTGCGCCGCCAGCCCGGTGCGCTCGGGCTCGGCCAGCTCATCGCGCGCGGCGCCGTCGAGCCGGCCGAGTTGGCGCAGCGCCTCGGCGGCGGCGATCCGCCCGGCGTGCCCGGCGGCGCGCGCGCCGACGATGCCGCCACCGTCGCCCGCCACCAGGATGCCGGGCACCGACGTGTTGCCCCAGTCGTCGAGCGCCGGGCGGAAGCAGCGTTGCGCCGCGTCCCATTGATGCGCGCAGCCCAGCGAGCGGGTGATCTGCTGGTTCGGGATGATCCCCTCGTGCAGCGCCACCAGCCCGGTCGCGATCCGCTGCTCGCGGCCGTGACAGGTGAAGCGGACGGCCTCGACCGCCGCCTCCCCCTCGACCGACAAATCGGTGACGTGGCGGAACCATTCGGTGCCGCTGGCCCGGATCTGCGCCTGCAACAGGAAGCCCTTTAACAGCGTGGCCCGCCCAACCGATCCCAGCAGCGCGCGGGGCAAATGCCGGCGCGCGGCGCGGNNACGAGATACAGCAGCGGGCCGGAGCCGGCGAGCACCGCCCCTTCCGCCACCAGGCCGCTGGTTTTCAACAGGATCTGCACGGCGCCGCAGGTCATCGCCCCCGGCAGCGTCCAGCCGGGGACCGGCACCGGCCGCTCGATCGCCCCGGTCGCCACCATCACCACATCGGCCCGCAACAGTTCGGAGCTGCCCTCGCGGCTCACCCACACCTCACGGTCCGGCGTCACCTGCCAGACCGCGCTACCCGGGCGCCACTCGGCCCCGCTGGCCCGCAAGCGGTCCACCAGCCAGGCGCCGCAGGTGTAGTCCTCGCCCAGCAGGGTCCGCAGCGCCGGGGAAGCGCCCTCGATGGCGCGGTAGATCTGCCCGCCCGGCGCCGCCTGTTCGTCCAGCAGCACGGTGCGCGCGCCCTGCGTGGCCAGCAGGCTCGCCGCCGACAGCCCGGCCGGGCCGCCGCCGATCACCACCGCATCGAACCGGGCCATCTAGGCCTCCTCGCCGGCGATGGCGCGTGCCCCGCGCTGGCGGCGCACGTTCATGCCCTCGGCGACCGGCGTGTTGCAGGCCTGCCGGCTGGCAACACCGTCGATCTCCACCAGGCAGTCGAAGCAGACGCCCATCATGCACCACGGCCCGCGCGGCGCCCCGCCGACCGGCCTGTCGCCGAACCGGCCGACCCCGGCGGCCAGCAGCGCGGCGGCCACGCTGTCGCCGGCCCGCGCCGTCGTCGCCTCGCCCTCGAAGGTGAAGTGGAGTGTCGGCCCCTCGGCCTCAAGCCGGCGGAAGGCGGAAGCGTGCGGCGCTGAATGCATCGAATTTTCCAGGGAAGGTGGCCGGAGAGAATGGCGGGCGCCAGCTCGAGGGCGGGCGCGATGAGAAGCAAGGCCAGGGCAGCATCCTGGCCTTACTTAGCCTCCGCGCGAAGGCAGTTGGCGCACTGGCCCTCCGCCTCGATGGTCGCGCCGGCAACGGTGAATCCCACCCGCCGCGCCGCCGCCGCCAGCGCCCGGGCGAGGTCGTGGTCCTCGATCTCGGTCACCCGCCCGCAGGCCCGGCAGATCAGGAACTGCGCCGGCTCGTGCTGGACGTGGGCATGGGCCGTGCCGTTCACGTCGATGCAGCCGACGAATGCCGACAATCGTTCCAGCCGATGGACGAAGCCCTGTTCGCGCAGGAATTCCAGCGCCCGGTACACCGTCGGCGGGGCGCCCCCACCCCGCCGGGCGCGCAGGCGGTCGAGCAGTTCGTAGGCCCCCACCGGCGCCGAAGAGTCGAGGATGAAGCCGAGCACGTCGCGGCGCAATTCGGTCAGCCGCACNNATAGCAGGCATGAGCGCGCATGCCATCACCCCTCCCGCGTCCCTGTGGGACGTGATCCGCTTCGATGCCGCCGGGCTGGTCCCGGCCATCGCCCAGCAGCACGACACCGGCGAGGTGCTGATGCTGGCCTGGATGAACCGCGACGCGGTGGCCGAGAGCCTGGCCACCGGCCGGGTCTGCTATTTCAGCCGCAGCCGCGGCCGGCTCTGGCGCAAGGGCGAAAGCTCGGGCCAGGTGCAGCACCTGGTGGAACTGCGCGTGGACTGCGACGGCGATGCCCTGCTGGTGCTGGTGAACCAAACCGGCGTCGCCTGCCACACCGGCCGGCGCGCTTGTTTCTATCGGGCGGTGCGCGACGGCGCGCTGGTGGAAATCGCCGCCCCGGAGATCGACCCGGCCGTGTTGTATGGCGGCGCCGATGTCTGACACCGTCCCCGTGACCGTGCTGACCGGCTTTCTCGGTGCCGGCAAGACGACGCTGCTCAACCGCCTGCTGCGCCGCACCGAGCTTGCCGGCACGGCGGTGCTGATCAACGAGTTCGGCGAAATCGGCCTCGACCACCTGTTGGTGGAAAAGCTCGACGAGGACACGGTGCTGCTGAACGCGGGCTGCCTGTGCTGCACCGTGCGCGGCGACCTCGCGCGGGCGCTGCGCGGCCTGGAGCCCCGCATCGCCGCCGGCGAAGTGCACCGGGTGATGATCGAGACCACCGGACTGGCCGACCCCGCCCCCATCCTGCACACGCTGATGGGCGAGGCGGTGCGCTACCGGCTGGACGGGGTGGTCACGGTGGTGGACGCGGTGAATGCCACCGCCCAGATGGACGCGCAGCCCGAGGCGGTGCGCCAAGTCGCGGTGGCGGACCGGCTGGTGCTGACGAAAACCGACCTGGCCACCCCCGCGCAGGTGACGGCGCTGACCGCGCGGCTGCGCCGGCTGAACCCGGCCGCCCCGCTGCTGACCGCCGAGCGCGGCGCCGTCGATCCCGCCGCTTTGTTGAACTGTGGCCTGTTCGATGCGAGCGGAAAAATTACCGCCGTGAAAGATTGGCTGGACGCCGAGGCCTTCGCCGCCGCCGAACACCCCCATCACCACCACCACGACGTGAACCGCCACGACGCCCGCATCCAGGCGTTCTGCCTGACCTGGGACAAGCCGCTGCACTGGCAGGGCGTCGGCATGTGCCTGGAAATGCTGATCGTCACCCGCGGCGAGAACCTGCTGCGGGTCAAGGGTATTCTCAACCTCGCCGGCCAGGACCAGCCGGTGGTCATTCACGGCGTCCAGCACCTGTTCCATGAGCCGACGCTGCTGCCGGCCTGGCCCGAGGGCGATGACCGGCGTTCGCGGCTGGTGTTCATCACCCGCGACCTCGATCGCGACACCATCGCCGAGGGGCTGCGCGCCTTCGAGCAGGCCGCCACGGAGACCGCCGGGCCGGGCTGATACCTGCACACGTAAAAGTTGAACGTTTTTTAACCCGGTTCCCGCGAATATTGACGCGATTGTGGCCGACGCTGCCGCATTCTGGCACTATCTTCGGGTTAGACCTGTTGCCGTGCCAACCGGAGAAAAATGCTGTGTCTGGCAAAATCGGTGGAGGCCTGACTTTCGAGACCATGCTGACGGATCCGTTGATCCGGCTGGTAATGGAGAGTGACGGCGTATCCGTGGCTGAAATGCGCGCGGTGCTGCAAGCCGCTGGCGACGCGGTGGCGCGGCGCGAGCAGGCATCGGAAGAGCCCGAGTTCTGCTGATCCGCCACTGATGGACGTCCCCGGCGCCCTCGCTTATGCAGGCGCATGCATTCGGCGGCACGTCCCGATCCCCTGATCTACCTCATCGCTGGCGAGCAGAGTGGCGACGTTCTCGGCGCCCGCCTGATGGAGGCTTTGCGTGCCGCCCGCCCCGGGCTGCGCTTCGCCGGCGTCGGCGGCCCGCGCATGGTGGAGCACGGACTCGAGCCGCTGTTCCCGATGCACGACCTGGCGGTGATGGGGCTGCTGGAAGTGCTGCCGCGGCTGCGCCATCTCCGCCGCCGCCTGAACCAGGTCGCCGCGGACGTGCGAACCCGCCGGCCCGACGTGCTGGTAACGATCGACAGCCCCGGCTTTACCTTGCGCCTGCTGCGCCTGCTGACCGGGGCGGGCATTCCGCGGGTGCACTACGTGGCACCGCAGGTCTGGGCCTGGCGGGAGCACCGGGTGCGCGAATTTCCGGGGTTGTGGGAGCGCCTGCTCTGCCTGCTGCCGTTCGAGCCGGAATTCTTCGCCGGTCACGGCCTGCCCGCGACCTTCGTCGGCCACCCGGTATTGCAGTCCGGCGCCGATCGCGGCGACGCCGCCCGGTTCCGCGCCACCCATGGCCTTGCCGCGGACGCCAAGGTGCTGGTGCTGATGCCGGGTAGCCGGCGCAGCGAGGTGCCGCGGCTGTTGCCGGTGTTCGGTGCCACCCTGTCGCTGCTGGCCGGGCGCATCCCCGGGCTGGTGCCGGTGCTGCCGGTAGCTTCCGCGGTCGCCGAGACGGTGCGCCGCGCCGCGGAATCCTGGCCGATCCGCCCGGTGATCGTCACCGAAGTCGCGGAAAAGCACGACGCCTACGCGGCGGCCTCGGCGGCGCTGACGAAATCGGGCACCTCGACGCTGGAACTGGCGCTGGCCGGGGTGCCGATGGCGGTGACCTACCGGGTGAATCCGCTCACCGCGGCAATCGCGCGGCGGCTGATCCGGGTGAAGCATGTCGCCATGGTGAACCTGCTGGCTGGGCGCGAAGTGGTCCCCGAACTGCTGCAACAGGACTGCACGCCCGGCAGGTTGGCCGAGACGGTAGAGCACCTGCTCGGCGATCCGGCGGCGGTGGCGGCCCAGCGCGTCGCCTTCCGCGAAGTCATCGCCCGCCTCGCCGCCCCCGCCGGCACCCCCTCGGAGGCGGCGGCGCGCGAGGTCCTGGCGATGCTGGACGACCCTGCCGCGCTGCCCCCTTAGGTCCCGTCCCGGGCGGCCCGGGCGGTGGCGAGCGGAAGGAACAGACGCAGGCCTGGCGCGCCGAATGCAATGAAGCCGTGGTGGCGGTAGAACGCCGCCGCGGGTTCGTCCTTGGCATCGACGATCATGGCGAAGGACGCAATTTCGGCGTCCAGCGCCCGACGCACGGCATCGGCCAGCAGCGCACCGCCGAACCCCTGCCCGGCCGCCTCGCTGGCCACCGCCAGCCGCCCAAGGCGGGTGGCAGGCACCGTCGGATAGCGCGGCAGGCGTCGTGCCGTGTCCGGCGGCAGGTCGGATATCGGGATGGCGGCAGCCGACAGAGTGTAGAAACCAATGATCTGCCGGCCTGACGCGGCCACGAAACAGGCCGCCATCCGGCGACGGACGTCCTGGGTAACGCGCTCGCGCAGATAGGAATCCAGTGCCACGACGCCGCAAGTAAAGCTGGACCGGTCATGGGCCGGACCAAGTATCTCGATACGGACCCAGCCGGTCATTCCTCGACGAGGCGCGCGTGCCGTTCGAAGGCGCGGCGCAAGGCAGGGCTCGGCGCCGGCGGCGACAGCATGGCAGCGGCAAAGCGTTCCTGGTCCTCGCGGGAAAGGCGGACGTTGTCCGCTTCCGCGATGGCCCGGACCGCCGCCTCTCGCGCGGCACTGATGACGAAGTCGGTCAGCGTGCGGCCCTGCAACTCCGCGGCGCGCTTCATTTGGGCGTGCAACTCGGCGGGCAGCCGTGCTTCCAGGCGGGCGGTCGTGGAATGGGAAGAATTGGCCATCGCTGCATTATACGGCAAATTGCCGTTTGCCCCACGTTTTTCTCTGCTGGATCAGCCCCGACGCCTCAGCGCAGGAACGCCTTCTCCACCTCGCGCATGTGCGCATCGCCCTGAAGGGCGAAAACCTCCGCGACCGAGGCGATGTCGCCTTCCACCCCGGCAATGCCGCCGTCGGCGAGGATGCGGCGGAATGTGCTCTGCATCGCGGCGACGGCGGCGCGAATGGCGTGGTTGCCGCAGATGATCAGCCCGACCTTGCCCAGCGCCGCGACATCCGCAAACGAGAGCTTCGGGTAGCTGGTGGGCACCAGGACCAGCGGCACGCGCCCCGGCCAGGCCCGGCAGAACGCCAGGATTTCGTCCGGCGTCTTCTGCTTGCTGTGGATCAGGATGGCGTCCGCTCCTGCCTCGACATAGGCGCCGCCGCGACGCAGCGCCTCCTCCTCGCCCAGCCCGGCGATCAGCGCTTCCGTGCGCGCCACCACCAGCATCCCGCCGGCCGCCGCCTTCGCCGCCGCGATCTTGCCCTGGAACTCCCCGATGGACACCAACTCCTGCCGCCCGCCCGCGCGCAGGCTGCTGTCTTTCGGAAAAGTCTTGTCCTCCATGACGACCGCCGCGACGCCGGCCGCCCGGTAGCGCGGCACGACATAGGCGACGTTCACCGCATTGCCGAAGCCGGTGTCGATGTCGGCGATGACCGGGGCCGCCTGCACCTCGCCGATCGCGCGCATCATCTCCAGGTGCGTGCCCATCGGCAGGATGTTGGCATCGGGCACCGCATAGGATGCCGACAGTTCGAAGCCGCTCCCCCAGATCGCGTCAAACCCCGCGGCGGCGGCGAGCCTGGCCGCCAGGGGGTTGTGCGCGGCCATCGCCAGCGCCGGCCGGCGCACGTCCAGCCGGGCCAGCAGCGCGGCGGCCTTCGG
>PLTJ01000426.1 GCA_003164455.1 Acetobacteraceae bacterium | reverse complement strand
CGAGCACGGGCGGGTCTGCCTCGACTTGGTGTGGCCGGGCACGCCGGTGCCCGAGGCAACCCTGGAGGCCTGGCTCGACCTTCCCTTCGTGGGGCGCAGCGCCGCCGACGCGCGCGCCGTGCTGGAACGCCACGGCACGGCCTGCTGGAGCCGCGTGGCCAGCCACGGCGAGGCGCTGATCCGCATTCCGCTGCCCTCGGCGGAGCCGCCGGAGACGGCGCGGCGGGCGCGTCCGATGCGGCCGGAGTTCTATGACTTCGATCTCGCCAACCGGCCGGCGGTGACCGACGCCTTGCGCGAGCGGCGCCTGCGGGAACTGGACTTCGTGGTGTTCGATGTCGAGACCACCGGGCTGGAACTGTCGAAGGGCGACGAGGTGGTGTCGATCGGCGCGGTGCGGGTGGTGAACGGGCGGGTGCTGCCGCTGGAGACCTTCGAGCGGCTGGTCAATCCGGGCCGGCCGATCCCCCCCGCATCGGTGCATTTCCACGGCGTCACCGACGCCGACGTGCAGGACAAGCCGCCGCTGGCCATCGTCCTGCCGCAGTTTTTCTGGTTTGCCGCCGGTGCCGTGCTGGTGGCGCACAACGCCGCCTTCGACATGATGGCGATCGGCCGCGCCGCCGCCGCCGGTGGGCTGGCCTTCGACCATCCGGTGCTGGACACGCTGCTGATCTCGGCCTGGCTGGACCCCGACGAGAGCGATCACTCGCTGGACGGCATCGCCGCGCGCATGGGCTTGCCCATCACCGCGCGTCACAACGCGCTCGGCGACGCGCTGACCGAGGCGGCGATCCTGGTGCGCCAGTTCGAGCGGCTGGAGGCGCGGGGGATCGACCGCTTCGGTCCCCTGGCGGTGGCGATCGATTTGTCGGCGCGGCTGCGCCAGCACCGGATGGCGTTCTGATGGTCGAGACCCCTGCCCCGCTCGCGCTGCTCGCCGACGTCTGCCACGAACTGCGCACGCCGCTGACCTCCATCCGCTCCTTCGCCGAGATTCTCCGGGATTCGCCGGACCTGGATGCCGCCCAGCGCCGACAGTTCCTCGACATCATCGCCCGCGAGAGCGAACGGCTGACGCGGCTGATCACCGACCTGCTCGATCTGGCCCGGATGGAGGCGGACGAATTACCCTGGCGGTTCGCGCCGGTGGCGCTGGCGGCGGTGCTGCGCGACGCCGCGGCGGCGACCGCGCCGCTATTCGCCGCGCGCGGGGTGGCGCTGACGCTGGAACTAGCCGGCAACCTGCCGCCGCTGCGGGCCGATGCCGACAGGATCACGCAGGTGGCGATAAACCTGCTGGCGAACGCGGCGAAATTCGCGCCGGAGGGCAGCGGGCGGGTGCGGCTGTCGCTGCTCGGCGTGGCGGGTGGGCAGAGCTTCGAGGTGGCGGACAACGGGCCGGGGATTTCTCCGACGGATCAGGCGGTGATTTTCGAGCGCTTCCGGCAGGCCGGGGAGGCCACCGGCAGCGGGCTCGGGCTGGCGATCTGCCGGGCCATCGTGACCGGGCACGGCGGGGCGCTGAGCCTGCGCAGCACCCCTGGCGAGGGGGCGGCGTTCCGGGTGGTGCTGCCGGGGTAGCGGCAAGACTTTCGGGATGGGGACAACGGCTCGAACGATCCAGGTCGTCCCGATTTATCCTTTTACGGCACCGGACAGAACGCCGCGAAGGAAGAATCTCTGGACGCAGAGAAACAGCACCACCACCGGCACGGTCGCCAATGTTCCCATGGCCATGATCTCACCCCACCGTACATCGAAAGACGTAATGAATTGCGCGATGCCCACCGGAATGGTGCGCAGTTCGTTGGTCGTGAGGAGGACGCTGGCGAACAGAAATTCATTCCAGGACAGGACGAAGACGAACACCGCGACCGAAAAAATGCCGGGCAGGGCCAGCGGCAGGATGACGGTGACGAAGGTGCGCAGGAGCGAGGCACCATCCACCCAGGCCGCCTCGTCGATCTCGCGTGGAATGCTGTCGAAGAAGGATCGCATCATCCAAAGCGCGAAGGGAAAGCTCAGAATGGTGTGGGCGACGATCACGCCGAGGAGGGTGTCGAGCAGTCCGACGGAGCCGAGGATCATGTAGATCGGAATGAACAGCACCACCGCCGGAAACACATAGCTCAGCAGCGTACCGACCAGGAAAATCTGTTTTCCCGGAAAGTCGAACCGGGTGATCCCGTAAGCCGCAAGCGCGCCGATCGCGAGGCAGACAACGGTTGTCGACGAGGCAATTACCAGGCTGTTGTAAAACAGCATCGGCGCATCCGAATCGCGCACGATATTGACGTACCACTCCAGCGTCAGGGTGCCGGGCCAAATACACGGCGGCGAAACGAACAGCTCCGTCGCCGGCTTCAGGGACGACAGCACCATCCACAGCAGCGGAAAGCCGACGAATACGGCGAGCGTGAGCGCCAGGGCGTAGCTGGAAATGGAGAGCCAGGAGATCCGCCTCATCGTTCGGCTCCCAGGCAGCGCAGCCACATGAAATAGAGCCCGCACAATACCGCGAGGGCGACCGCCATGGTGACGGCCAGAGTGGCGCCATAGCCGAAGCGAAACAGCCCCATCGATTCCTGATAGATCCAGATCGGCCAGTGCTCGGTGGCTCCCCCCGGGCCACCGCGGGTGATCAGCCAGATGATGTCGAAGAAGGTCACCGTCCAGATCAGCCGCAACACCAGCATAGCCTTGGTGATCTGCCCGAGGTGATACAGCGTGACGTAGCGGAATTCCTGCCACAGGCTCGCGCCGTCGATGCGCGCCGCCTCGTATTGTTCCTCCGGGATGCCCTGCAGCGCTGCCCAGTAGGAGATCATCACGAACGGAAAGCCGCGCCAGATATTAGCGATGATCACCGCCGCCATGGCGCCGCCCGCGCTCGCCAGCGGCGTCTGCTGCGCCGGCAGCAGCGACATCGATTGCAGCATATAGCTGACGATGCCGTAGCTGCCATCGAGCATCCACCGCCAAAACAGGGCGATGGCGATGACCGGCACGACATAGGGCAGCAACAGCACGGTGCGGATCAGGGTCATGCCGGGGCGGTTGCGGTTGATCGCCAGCGCCGCCAGCAAGCCAAGACCGAACTGCCCGGCCAGCGAAAACACCGTCCAGATCAGCGTATTGATCGCCACCGGAACCAGTTTCGGGTCGTGCAGCATGGCGACGAAATTGGCCAGGCCGACAAATCGCTCCCGATCGGTGGCGAAATCGACGGTGACGACGGTCAGCCGCAGCGTGTCCAGAACCGGATAGGCGACCAGGGTCAGCAGGAGGACGACGCTGGGCAGCACGAACAGCAGCCCGGTTCGGGCCTGACGGCCTGGCAGCAACCGCCGTGCCCACGCCGGCGATGAAGGTTGCGGTGCCCCCATCGCCGCCGCGATTGGCCCTGTCATGGAGCGCCCCTGTCGCTGCGCGGGTCAGTGCGACAGGATTTCCGCCTGGAAGCGAAGCTGGTCATCCATCTGCGCCACCGCCGCCTCGGGGGTGATCTTGCCCAGCGCGGCGTTCTGGATCGCGTCGCCGATGAAGGTCGTCGCTTCGATCTGGCCGGCGAGCGGGTTGAGCCCTCCCTCCATGCCGTAACGATACCAATGCTGCATCACTTGGTTGAAGATGATGTCGAGTTCCGGCTTGAAGCGCTTCACCATCGGGTTGTCCGCGTATTCCTTGCTGGCGTAACCGCTCTTGGTCGCCGGAATGGCGAAGATCGGCCGCGATGCCGCCCGCTCGCCCACCCTGGAGGGGTCGTACAGGCATTTCAGCAGGGTCTTCGAGGCCGCGACCTTCTCGGGCGTGGATTTCCCGACGAGGTAATAATATCCGCCCGACAGGGATGCCGCCGGCGGTTGCCCGGCAACCGGGCCCGGGAAGGGGAATACCCCGATCTGATCGAGGATCTGCGGGTTCTGCTCCACCGCCATCTGGACGACGGCGCCCCATTCATTCGTCATCGCCACCAGGCCCTTGACGAAGGCGGTCCGGTATTCGGTCCAGGACCATTCCACGCTCGCCGGCGGTGAGGCGGCCTTGTACAGCTCCAGCATAAAGGTGAGTGTCTTGACCGCCAGGGCTTTCTCGTCGCCGAAGGCGTATTCGCCCGTCTTGGGGTCCATGATCGTGCCGCCCGCGGCGTAGAAGAACTGGAAGAAGGTCTGCGGCGCGACCAGCGCGCGCCCCATCGGCACGGCAAACCCGTATTGCGCCGGCTTGCCGCCTTCCGCCGGTTTGGTCAGCGCTGTCGCCGCCGCCAGCAACTGGTCCCAGGATTGCGGAATCGCGAGCCCGGCCTGGGCGAACAGGTCCTTGCGATACCAGACTTCCTGGTGCAGCGCCCAATCCGGCAGGCCCCACACCTCACCGTCCTTGGACACGGCCTGCAGGTACGAGGTGATGAAATCGTCGCGGCCGAGTGCCTGCACCGTGTCGGTGACGGGCACCAACCCGCCCTTCGCCTGCATGAAGGCGACCGGGCCTTCGAGCGTGTTCATCAGATTGGGCGGATCGCCACGGCGCATCGCGGTGATCAGCCGGGTGTACATGGACTCGAACGGCACCGTCTCGAACTTGATCGTCACGCCCGGCTGCTGAGCGGCGCAGGCATTGGCCTGCTTCTGGATCACCGTGGCCTGAGCCGCCGTGGTCAGGTTGGTCCACAGCGACAGTTCAACTGCCTGTGCCTGCTGCGGTACGGCAGCCAGCAGCGAGAGCGCCGCCAGTCCACCGCTGATCAGGCAGACGAAAGAACGCGTGTGAGGGGCATGTTTTGGACGTTTGATTGTGCTCATGACAGATCCCGATGTTGGACTATGCGTCGCCAATGGGTCGCAGACACAAATTCATTGTCCCGCATTATGGACGTCAGTTCCGTTTTGTGTCAACAGCTTTGGCCGGACGATGGAGGCAACCGATGCGAACGATGATCGAGCCGGCGCGCGAGATCCCGGTCATTGACGACCACGCGGTGATCGTGGTCGGCGGTGGCACCGCCGGCATGGTCGCCGCGGTCGCCGCGGCCCGCAACGGCGCGAAGGTGTTGTTGCTGGAACGTTCGGGCTTTCTCGGCGGCAACATCGCCACGCAGCTCCTCGAACACAGCGCGGGATGGTTCGATGCCGGCGGCGCGCCGATCGTCGGGGGTCTGCCCGAAGAGTTGGTGCGGCGCCTGATGGCCGCCGGCGCCTCCCCGGGCCATGTCCGCGACGACACTGGCTATACGCGCTATCGCGTGCCGGTGAATCATGAGGCGTTCAAATCGGTGGTGACCGCCTGGGTGGCGGAGGCCGGCGTTACCGTCCGTCTGTTCACCCCGGTTTGTGCCGTGCTGCGCGACACGCGTGCGGTGAGTGGCGTCATCGTCGAGAATAAATCAGGCCGCACCGCCTATACCGCCCGGGTGCTGGTCGATTGCAGCGGCGATGCCGATGCCGCGGCATTGGCGGGCTGCCCGATGCTGTCCAAGCCCGATGACGACGTGCAACCGATCAGCCTGCTGTTCAAGATCGGCGGCATCGACTACCCGCGCCTGCTCGACTACGTGGCCGAGAGCGCCACCCACTTCAAGCTGGGCGTGCCGGTCGAACAACTCCGCGGCGAGCCATACGTCAATCTCTGGGGCTTCGGGCCCGAATTGAGGCGTGCCTTCGCCGACAAGGTGCTCTCCTTCGAGCGCAACGAGCTTCATTTCGCCGGCACCGTTTCGCAGTCCGACGCAATAATCAATCTGACCCGCCATGCGGCCAACGGCACCAGTGCGGAGCAGCTAGCCGAAGCCGAAATCGCGCTGCGCCGCCAGGTTCTGGAGGGGCTGCGCTTCTTCCGCCGCTATGTTCCGGGCTGCGCGGCCGTCTTCCTCTCCGCGTCCGCCGCCAGTGTCGGGGTACGCGAGACCCGCCGCATCCTCGGCCTATACGAACTCACCGACGACGATATCCGCAGCGGGCGGAATTTCGACGACGCCATCGCGCTCGGCGGCTTCCCGATGGACAGCCACGACCCGCGCGGTTCCAGCCTGGACGCGACCGAACATGTCCGCCAAGCCTACGGCATTCCTTATCGCGCGCTGATACCGAGGGAACCCGATGGCATTCTGGTCGCCGGTCGCTGCATCTCCGCCGAACGCCGGGCCCTGGCGAGCGCGCGGATCACCGGAACCTGCATGGCGATGGGGCAAGCCGCCGGAACCGCCGCCGCTCTCGCCGCCGCGGGCAATCACAGCACCAGGACTCTGGACATCACCTGGCTCAGGGCGACGCTGCTCGCCCAGGGGGCAATCCTCCGGCACTGATCGCGAACGGCATTGGGGTGACGCTGCGTCAGGCTTTTCTGCCCTGCGCCGGCCTATTTCCCCGCCGCCGGGTCTGCCGCGCTCGCCGTCTCGCGTCCGCTCAGCAGCCAGTTGAGCAGAATCGCCCCGAACGTCGCCGTGCCGATGCCGCCGATGCTGAACGAACCCACCCCCAGCGTCAGGTCTCCGGCGCCGGCGGTCAGCGTCACCGCGGCGACGATCAGGTTGCGCGGGTCGGAGAAGTCCACCCGGTGCACCACCCAGATGCGCCCGCCCGTCACCGCGATCAGGCCGAAGACGACAATCGCCACCCCGCCGATCACCGGCGCCGGCAACGTCAGAATCAGCGCGCCGAATTTCGGCGACAGGCCGAGCAGCAGCGCGAAGCAGGCCGCCACCACGAACAGCAGCGTCGAATAAACCTTCGTCACCGCCATCACGCCCATGTTCTCGGCATAGGTCGTCACGCCCGTTCCGCCGCCGAACCCGGACACCATCGTGGCCAGCCCGTCGGCGATGAACGCCCGCCCGATCAACGGATCGAAGTTGCGCCCGGTCATCGCGCTGAGCGCCTTGATGTGGCCCAGGTTCTCGGCCACCAGGATGACGCAGATCGGGGCGATCAGGACGATCGCCGAGGCCCTGAAGACGGGCTGCTGGAAATGCGGCAGCCCCAGCCAGGACGCCGCGGCAACGGCGGAAAAGTCGATCGGCGTACCGAGGTGAAAAAAGTTGGCGCCAGCGTAGTAGCAGGCATAGCCGAACACCGCGCCAATCAGGATCGGCAGCCGGCGCGCCATCCCCTGCCCTTTCACCGCCACCACCGCCACCGCCAGCACCGTCAGCAGCCCGATCGACGTGGCGAACGATCTGGCGGAAATGCCCTTGACCGCGATCGGCGCCAGGTTGAGCCCGATCGCCGCCACGATGGCGCCGGTGACCGCCGGCGGCATAAGCCGTTCGATCCAGCCCGTGCCGGCGCGCTGCACCACCGCGCCGATCAGCATGTAAAGCAGCCCGGCAGCGAAAATGCCGCCGAGCGCCACCGGCACGTTCGCATTCACCCCACTGCCGGCGTAGCCCGTCGCCGCCATCACCACGGCGATGAAAGCGAAGGACGAACCGAGATAGCTCGGCAGCCGCCCGCCGGTGATCACGAAGAAAAGCAGCGTGCCGACACCGGAGAAGAAAATCGCCGTGTTCGGGTCGAAGCCCATCAGGATCGGCGCCAGCGCGGTGGAGCCGAACATGGCCACCACATGCTGCAACCCCATGGCGATGGTCTGCAGCCAGGGCAGACGCTCGTCGGGCGCAACGTCGCCGCTGGTCTTCAGCGACCAGCACGGCAGGAAAGTGCGCATCGGAAACCCTCCAGGCGTCAGGCGGCGCGGCCCAGCCAGGCCAGCAGATTGCGGCGGATGCGCTCCAGCGGCGGCCCCGGCGGCGGGAACACAAAGGGCTGGCCGGTAATCGTTTCGCAGGCGCTGATATACACCGCCGCCGTGTGCAGCACCACTTCCGGCGGGATCTCCGGAATCGCGTCGCGGTAGGGATCGCAGCGCGCCGCCACCCAGGAACGCACCACGTCCTTGTCGAAACTCTCGGGGGCCTCGCCGCGGGCGAAGCGCCCGGGGTAGCTCGGGGCGAGCCAGTAACGGCTGCTGTCGGGCGTGTGGATTTCGTCGGCCAGCACGATGCGGCCCCGCGCATCGGTGCCGAATTCGTATTTGGTGTCGGCCAGGATCAGGCCCCGCGCCGCGGCGACTTCCTGGCCACGGGCGAACAGCGCCAAGGCATGGCGCTGCAGGTCGCGCCATTGGGTTTCGCTCACCAAGCCGCGTTGCAGGATCTCGTCCGGGGTCAGCGGCTCGTCATGCGCGCCGTCGCCGGCCTTGCTGGTCGGCGTGATGATCGGCGCCGGCAGGCGTTCGTTGGCGCGCATGCCGTCGGGCAAATGGAGGCCGTACATGTCGCGCCGGCCGGCGCGGTACATGGTAAGGACAGAGGTCCCGGTGGTACCGGCAAGATAGCCGCGCACCACCATCTCGACGGGCAGGATGTCAAGTCGCTGGCCCACCACGACGTTCGGGTCGGGGTAGTCGAGCACGTGATTCGGGCAGATATCGCGGGTGGCGTCGAACCAGAAACGGGCGGTTTGGGTCAGCACCTGGCCCTTGAAGGGGATGACCGCGAGAATGCGGTCGAAGGCGCTGAGCCGGT
>PLTJ01000220.1:4198-4482 GCA_003164455.1 Acetobacteraceae bacterium | reverse complement strand
GCCGCTTCGCCGTGCCCGCCGCGCGCCTCGCCGGCGCCGCCGGTCCGCTGCACGTCACCGGCCCGGACGGGCGCGATCTCACGGGCAGTCCGCTCGATCCGGCGATAACACGGCGCCGCGCCGCCGCCCCGGCCGGCATCGCTGCCGCCCGGCCCGACCCGCGGCGCGCCGTCACCGTGGTGGTGCCCGTGCACGGCGGGACGCGGCTGACGCTGGCCTGCCTGGATTCGGTGTTCGCTACCGTGCCCCCCGACACCGAGGTGGTGGTGGTGGACGATGCCAGC
>PLTJ01000220.1:0-4091 GCA_003164455.1 Acetobacteraceae bacterium | reverse complement strand
CGACATCGGCACCGCCACGCCGCTTTCCAACGACGCCAGCATCGTCAGCTATCCGAACGTCGGCCGCCCCAACCCCGCCCCCGATGCCGCCGCGCTGCGCCGGCTTGCCGCCCTGGCCGCCCGGGCCGGCCGGGGCAGCGTGGTGGACATCCCCACGGCGGTCGGGTTCTGCATGTACATCCGCCGCGAATGCCTCGACGCCACCGGACCGTTCCGCGAGGACGCCTTCGCCCAGGGCTACGGCGAGGAGAATGATTTCTGCCGGCGCGCCCACCGGCTGGGCTGGCGGCATGTGGCGGTGCCCGGCGTGTTCGTCGCCCATGTCGGCGGCGCTTCCTTCGGCGGCGCGCGCGCCCAGTTGCTGGAACGCAACGCGGCGGTGCTGGAACGGCTGCATCCCGGCTATCGCGCCCTGGTGGCGGCGCATGTGCGCGCCGATCCGCTGGCGCCGGCCCGCCGCGGGCTCGATGCCGCCTGCTTTGCCGCCGCTGCCCCGGCCGGCGCGCCCGCCGTGCTGCTGGTGACCCATGACAGCGGCGGCGGGGTGGAACGCGTGGTGGCGGACCGGTGCGCGGCGCTGCGTGCCAGCGGCAAGCGGCCGGTCGTGTTGCGGCCGGTGCGCGACCCCGGCGGCAGCGGCACCCTTCCCGGGATTTGCCAGCTCGGTGACGGCAGCGGGCGCGACACGCCCAATCTGCGCTTCGTCCTGCCCGCCGAACTGCCCGCCATGGTGCGCCTGCTGCGCGCGGCGCGGCCCGAGGCGATGGAGGTGCACCACCTGCTCGGCCACCACCGCGCCGTCATGGGCTTGCCGGCGCGCCTCGGCATTCCCTATGACGTGCATGTGCACGACTACGCCTGGGTGTGTCCGCGCATCACCCTGTTCGGCGTGGCGCGCCGTTATTGCGGCGAACCGGAAGCGGTTTCGGCCTGCGAGGCCTGCGTCGCCGAGGCCGGCCGCGCCATCGACGAGACCATCGCCGTCGCCGCGCTGCGTGCCCGCTCCGCCGCCGACCTCGCCGCCGCGCGGCGGGTGGTGGTGCCCTCGGCCGACGCCGCCGCCCGGCTGCGCCGCCGCTTTCCCGGCCTGGTTCCGACGGTGGTGCCGCACACCGACGATACCGCCCTGGCGCCGCGCGCACCGCCGCCGGCGGGGGCCGTTACCCGGGTCTGCGTGGTCGGCGGCATCGGGCCGGAGAAGGGCTACGACGTGCTGCTGGCCTGCGCCCGCGACGCCGCCGAGCGCGCACTGCCGTTGCAATTCGTGCTGGTGGGCCACACGCCCGACGACGCGGCCCTGCTGGCGACCGGGCGGGTGTTCGTCACCGGACCCTACGTGGCAGCGGCGGCGGTGGACGAGATCCGGGCCCAGCGGGCGCATCTGGGCTTCCTGCCCTCGGGCACGCCAGAGACCTGGTGCTTTGTCCTCGGCGAGGCCTGGCAGGCCGGGCTCGACGTGGCGGTGTTCGACATCGGTGCGGCGGCGGAGCGGGTTCGCCGCACCGGCCGCGGCTGGGTGTTGCCGCTCGGACTGCCGATACAAGCTGTCAATAATGCACTGCTTGCAGTGCGACCGCGCGCGGGCCATGAATGGCTGGTAGTCTAACTTTTTCTCAATATGCCGTGTCGTACGTTGCGGGCACGGCTTACAGCGAGATCTACTGAATGTCCGACGTCGAGAGCGCTACCCAGCGAACCGCCCGGGCCCTGACGGAACTGAAGGTGAGTGGCCGTCTCATGACCCTGGAACCGGGTCTTTACTGTATCATCCAGAATCCGTCGCGCGCCGCCGAGGCGGCATCGGGCCTGCCTGGCGTGCGGCTGTCGCTACCGCCCGGCCTGCTCGGCCGGCCCGAGGCGGTGACCATCAGCAGCTTTCGCGAGGATGGCTGGCTGGCGGGCAGCGGCGATGCCGCGCTGGTGCGGGTAGCGGGCGGCCCGGCGCAGGTGCTGGTGACGATTTACCAGTCGCCCAACGCCGACATTGCCACGGCGCCGAACCTGCAGGTGGTTCGTCTGCTGGAGGCCGGCAGCCGCCAGGGCGCGCCGGGGCCGGCGGCGCTGCCCACCCAGGTCGCATCGCAGGAGGTTGACCTGCTGGCGCACGTGCAGGGCCAGGGCGATGTCGGCGGCCGGTTGGGCAGTTGGGTCGGCGAGCGCGGCAGCAAGCGTTGGATCGAGGGGTTTGCGATCGCGCCGGCCAGTGGCATTCCCGCCGACGACATCGAGTACCAGGCCGTGCTCGGCCGCGGCTGGACGTCGCCCTGGGTCGAGGGTGGCCAGTTCTGCGGCAGCCGCGGCATGGCTCTGCCGATCCTCGGGTTGCGGGTGCGGCTGCGCGGCGCCACCGCCGTCACGCATGAGTGCGTTTACGCGGCCACCTTCGTGGATGGCGCCAGCGTCGGCCCGGTGCCAGGCGGCGAGGCGTGCGAGGCCGAGAGCCTGGCTCCGGTCGAGGCTTTCAGCGTCACCATTCGTCCGCGGACGACCGGCGAGGCGCCGGTGGTGCCCGTACCCGCCCGCCCGCGCGGCCGCCCCCCCAAGGCCGCAGCCGGCAAGCCCGCCGCGACGCCGTCCGCGCCCAAGACACGGCCCGCCACGACGCCGCCCACCGCCAAGACACCGCACAAACCCAAGACTCCGCCGCGGGCGAAGGCGGCGCGGGCGAAGGCACCGCGAGGGAAAGTGCCGCGAGGGAAGATTCCGCGGGCGAAACCGCGAATCGTTCCCGGCCGCCGGGGCCGCTGACGCTGTTCCCCTGACCAATCGGACGCGGCCACACCGCCTGACCGGGGCGGCCGCCCCCTCTCCTGCAGCCCCCGCCGGGATCGCGCGTGCGCTACCTGTTCGTTCACCAGAACTTTCCGGGACAATACCTGCACTTCGTCCGGCATCTGCTGGAGGACGAGGCGAACGAGATCGTCTTCCTGTCGGAGCCGAATACCAACGCGTTGCCCGGTGTGCGCCGCGTGGTTTACCAGAAGCCTCCCACCGTGCCCGGCGTGCTCGCGAACCTGCGCGACATCGACGCCGCCATGCGCCGCGCCCAGGCCGCCGCCGGCCTGGCGCGCAACCTGCGCGGCCTCGGCTTCAACCCCGACATCATCATCGGCCACCACGGCTGGGGCGAGATGCTCGACCTGGTGGACGTATGGCCCGGCACGCCGCTGCTCGGTTATTTCGAGTTCTACTATAACACCCGCGGCCAGGACGTCGGCTTCGATCCGGAATTCCCGATCGATCCCGATCAGTTTCCGCGCATCCGGGCGATGAACGCCATCAACCTGCTGGCACTCGCGCTGCACCAGCACGGCCAGACCCCGACGCACTGGCAGCGAACCCGCTATCCCGAGTGGGCGCAGGCGCAGATCGACGTGCTGCCCGAAGGGGCGCGCCTCGATGTCTGCCGCCCCAACCCCAAACTGCGCGAGAAGCCCTTCGCCCTGGGTTCCTTCGTGGTCAAGCCGGGCGAGAAACTGATCAGCTACGTCAGCCGCAACCTGGAGCCGTACCGGGGCTTCCACGTCATGATGCGCGCGCTGCCGGCCCTGCTGAAGGCGCGGCCGGACGCCAAGGTGGTGCTGGTCGGCGGCGACGACGTCAGCTATGGCGCACGCCTGACCAACACCACCTGGCGGGAACATATGCAGCGCGAACTGGCCGGCAAGTACGACACCAAGCGGGTGCTGCTGCCCGGCCAACTGGCCTACGACGACTATGTGCGTCTTCTGCAACGATCTGACGCGCACGTGTATCTGACCTACCCCTTCGTCGCCTCCTGGTCGTTGCGCGAGGCCCAGGCCTGCGGCTGCGCCGTGGTCGCCGCCGACGTCGAACCGGTGCGGGAATTCATCACCCACGACCACAACGGCCTGCTGACGCCCGCACTCGACCCGGCGCGGCTGGTGCGCACGATCCTGCGGCTGCTGGAGGACAACAAACTGAACCAGCGCCTGCGTCGCGCCGCCCGCCGCTACGCCGAAACCCACCTCGACATGGACCACCATATCGCGGCGTTCGACGCGCGGGTGGCGGAGTTGACGGGTCGATAGAGCGGGATCGCTGCCGAAGATAAGGCCAGGGCGCTGCCC
>PLTJ01000285.1 GCA_003164455.1 Acetobacteraceae bacterium | reverse complement strand
GTCGATCCCGGGGCGGGCGCTGTAGCCGGCCCAGGCGAATGGGCGGCGTCGGGTTAAGCTCCTCTTAGGGGCTCTGCGGCATGATTCCTCCCGAGGATTCGGGAGGTCGCAGATGGCTCGATGGCGCAACATGGCAATCCGCGGCAAGCTGCTGGTGCTGTTCGGGGTTCTGTTCCTGGCCAGTTGCGGCCTCGGCCTGTTCGGGCTCGGCCAGACCGCCAAGGTGAACGACGCCGCCGGCGACATCCGCAACAACTGGCTGCCGTCGACAGTTGCCCTCGGCAAACTGGGGATGGCGGCGGAGCAATTCCGCATCAGAACGAGTCGCCTGTTGATCGGCATCGTCAGCTTCGACGCCTCCAACCAGGACAAGGACATCGCGGCTCTGGATGACGGTGCCGCGACCATCGACAGGCTTCGCCAGGCCTACCAGCCGTTGATCACCGCCGGCACCGACGATGAGCGTCTGATCGGCGCCTTCGACGCGGCATGGGCCACGTTGAAGCAGACCAGCCAGCAACTCATCGAAATGGACAAGCAGTACGACCGGGACCACGCGCTGGCGCTATTCGTCGGCGCCGCCTCCACGACCTTCGATCAAATGGTCGGCGCGCTGGAGCGTGACATGGCGTTCAAAGAGGCCGAAGGCCGCAAGGCCGCCGATCACGGGGCACGGGTCTATGCCCAGGCCCGCTGGATGACGCTCGGCGCGTTGTTCGCCACCGCCTTGATCTGCCTCCTTGGCGGTCTGGCCATCGTCGCCGGCGTGGCCCGCCCGATCGGCCGGACGACCAAGGTGGTCGATCGCCTGGCCGCCGGCGATCTTTCCATCACCGTGACGGACACCGATCGCGGCGACGAGATCGGCGTGCTGGCGCGGGCGCTGCGCGTGTTCAAGGACAGGCAGATCGCGGCGAATGCCGCGGCGGCGGCGCGTGCGGAGGAACAGCAGGCGAAGGCCCGGCGCGCGGCGGTACTGGAAGACCTGGTGCGCGCATTCGAGGCGAAAGTCGGCGTTCTGGTGAGTGTGCTGGCATCCGCATCCACCGAAATGCAAGCCACGGCCAAGACCATGTCGGCGACGGCGGTGCGGACGACCGAGCAGGCCACCGCCGTGAGTTCCGCGGCGGAGGCGGCGAATTCGGGGGTGCAGACCGTCGCGGCGGCTGCCGAGGAGCTGGCCACCTCGATTCAGGACATCAGCCGGCAGGTGGCGCAGTCCTCGCAAATCACCGCGCAGGCCGTCGCCGATGCCGGCCGCACCAGCACGCTGGTCCGCACGCTGGCCAGCAACGCCGAGAAGATCGGCGACGTGATCAGCCTGATCACCGACATCGCCGGCCAGACCAACCTGNNGCCGGCAAGGGCTTCGCGGTGGTCGCCTCCGAGGTGAAGTCGCTGGCCAGCCAGACCGGGCGGGCGACCGAGGAGATCCGCACCCGCATCAACCAGATTCAAAGCACCACCGGCGACGCCGTGGCGGCGATCGGCAGCATCACGACCGTCATCGGGGAAGTGGACAAGATTGCCACCTCGATCGCCGCGGCGGTCGAGCAGCAGGGAGCGGCGACCGCGGAGATTGCCCGCAACGTCCAGCAGGCCGCCAGCAGTACGCGGGATGTCACCAGCAACATCGCCTGTGTCGGACAGGCCGCGAGCGGCACCGGCGAGGCCGCGGGCCAGGTGCTCACGGCGGCCGGCGAACTGTCTGTGCAGGCCGAACAACTGTCCGGCGAGGTCCGCGACTTCGTCGCCAACGTGCGGGCGGCGTAGCAAGACGACCATCGCTGCGGTGAAGAAGCAAAGTGGGTGCGCGAGGGGGGCCTCCCGGGAACCCCACATATCGCTCCGACCTTGCGGCCGTGCTCGGGAGAGAGAATTGCACCCTGTCACCGCGCACCCGGCCGTAGCGTAAGCGCCGGATCGGGACGTTTCCAGGCCGCTCTGCGACCGGCCCGGAGCGGCGTCCCATGCGGAACGGGTGGGTGCGCCGATGGGGCCTTCCAGAGAACCCCACATTGCGCTCCGGTCTTTCGACCGTGCTACGGCAGGAAGAATAGCACCGTGTCGCAGCGCACCCGTCCGTAGCGTAAACGCCGGATCGGGGCGTTTCCAGTCCGCCTGCCCTGGGGTGATCGGGCCCGTGGTCCACCGCTGGACAGGGGCGGCCATGGAGCCATGGCACAGCCTCAAATCCGTTCTTGCACAGCAGAAAGCCGCAGTGTAACGTTTATATCCAGTGGCACCGATTTCGCCACTTTTAACAAAGGGCGGGACATTCCCGAACCCACTTACTGACATGCCAAGTGCATAGCAGTCGCCTGCCCGGCGCTGGCAAGTATAAGTCAAGGGAAAAATGATGTCCAAGACACGGTGGGTCATGCTCGGTCTGTGCTTTCTCGGCACAGCGATCAACTATATCGACAGAGCCAATCTTGGCGTCGCGGCGCCGTTCATTCAGCACGACCTGGGGCTCAGCCCGGCCATCATAGGTGTCGTGCTCGGCGCCTTCTTTTGGACCTACGCGGTGATGCAGATGCCGAGCGGCTGGCTTGTGGACCGGTTCGGCGCGCGCGCGATGTATGCGATCGTGGTCGTCTGGTGGTCGCTGTTCACCATGGCGACTGCGGCAGCCCGCAGCTTCTCGACGCTCATCGGCGCGAGGATGCTTCTCGGCGTTGGCGAGGCCGGCGCCTATCCCTCGAACGCGAAGGTGACCGCGCTCTGGTTCCCGGTCCGCGAACGGGCGCTGGCCAGCAGCATCTTCGACAGTGGTTCCCGTGTGGGCTCGGCCTTGTCCCTGCCGGTCGTCACCGCCGTGATCGCCACGTTGGGATGGCGTGCGTCGTTTGTGGTGACTGGCGCGCTGGGCTTCGTCTGGCTCGTCGCCTGGCTCGCCATCTATCACGACCCCGACGCCAAGGATGCGGCCTTCACGCGTGCCGGCCAGGCTGAAGCGACCGAGCCCGCGAAAGGCGAACAGATCCGGTGGATCGACCTGTTTCGGTACCGCACAATGTGGGGTACGATGATCGGCTTCTTCTGCATGAATTTCGGCAATTTTTTCTTCTTGACGTGGTTCCCCACCTACCTGATTCAGGCGCGCGGCTTTTCCCTGCCGCAGCTCGGGCTGTTCGGAACGTTCCCGGCGCTCTGCGCCATCCCCGGAGGCTGGCTGGGCGGCTGGACATCCGACCGCCTGCTGCGGGCAGGCTGGAGCCTGACAGCGGCTCGCAAGACCTGTCTGGTCGGCGGCATGCTGATGTCCTCCTCGATCGCGCTCGCCGCCTTCGTGCCCTCGACGGAGGTCGCGATCGGCCTGTTCTGCCTGGCCTTCGCCAGCCTGGCCTTCACCGGCGCCAGCGTCTGGAGCCTTCCCTCGGACATCGCGCCAACCAAGGCGCAGGTCGCCTCGATCGCCGGCATTCAGAACTTTGCCGGCAACCTGGCCGGTATCTGCATCGCTACGTTCACTGGTATCATGGTGGCCCTCACGCACGGTTCGTTTCTGGTGTCGCTTTCTGTCGGCGGCGTCATTTCGCTGATCGGGGCGGCCTCCTATCTCTTCGTCGTCGGTCGGATCGAGCCGCTTCCGATCCTGCCGAAGTCGTTACCAGCCTCCTGACCGGCGGATCGAGCGCAATCCAAGGCGTCACGCCGCCGCGCAGATCTCCGGCATGGTCAGCAGATGGCCGCCCTTAGTTTGTTCCAAATCCGTTCCGTGCAAGCCTCTCAATCGCGGTAGGTCTTCACAAGGAGAGTGTGATGAAACTGGCGATCACCATGGCGACGGAAGCGCCCGCGCAGGCACCGGTCGTGCTGCGGGGCGGTTTCGCCGACCAGATTCGTCTGGCCGCGCAGATCGGTTACGATGCCGTGGAACTGCACCTTCCCGATCCCGATGAGGTTGACCTGCGGGACGTCCGAGAGGCCTGCGCGGCCAACAAAGTGTCGGTGTCGTCAATCGGCACCGGCCCCGCCTACGGACGCGACCGACTGGCCCTGACCAGCTGTGACCCGGACGTGCGGGCCCGCGCATTGGCGCGGCTGCAGGCGTTCATTCGCTTCGGCGGCGAACTGAACAGCCTCGTCATCATCGGCCTGATCAAGGGGCAGGTCAGGGACAGCGAAAGCCGCGACGCCTACGACGGGGCCCTGACCGACGCCCTCACTGCCTGCATGCCGCTGGCCAGGCAGTGCGGCGTGACGCTGGTGATGGAAGCCATCAACCGCTACGAAAGCGACGTCCTCAACACCATTGCCGAATGCACGCGTTTCATCGAGCAGCTCGGCGCCGAGCAACTGAAGCTTCACATCGACACCTTCCACATGAATATCGAGGAAGATCAGATCTGCGCCAACATCGTGGCGGCCGGCAGGCATATCGGTCACGTCCATGTCGCCGACAGCAACCGCGGCTATCCGGGCCGCGGGCACTACGACTTCGCGGAGACGATCGCCGCCTTGAGGACGGTGGGCTACCGCGGCGTCCTTTCGGTGGAATGCCTGGCGCTGCCGACACCGGACGAAGCAGCGCGCGGAGCCTATAAGTTCCTGCGCCAGGCAACGACGTAGAAATTACGCTGAACGGCCAACCAGAGCGTGATCGCTTCGCCTGTCAGAAGCGATCACGCTCTGGTCGCATCCGCCGCCGCGCAGTGAGGCCCGGCTTGCCAAGTGGACCGGCGCAAGCCAAAATCGTCCCGCCACCGCCCACCGGTCGCGGGACGGCGGAAGCTGCAACGCGGCCGCGACGAGCACGTACGATGGAAACACCCCAAGCCAACCGAACGCGTCCGCCCCGCCGGGTTCCGCTGCAACGGGCGGCGCGATGAACTACACCTTCCAGTTCGGCGACGTCTGGGCCGCCTGGCCCGCCCTGCTCTGGGGCACCTGGCTCACCATCCAACTCTCGGCCAGCGCCATGGTGCTCGGCCTGCTGGTCGCCGTGCTCGGCGCGCTCGGCAAGACCATGGGCCCGAAACCCGTCCGTTGGGCGGTCGATGCGTATGTCGAGGTGATCCGCAACACCCCGTTCCTGGTGCAGCTCTTCCTGGTCTTCTTCGGCCTGCCCGCCATCGGCCTGCGGATGGACTCCAACCAGGCGGCGCTGCTCGCCATGGTGGTCAATGTCGGCGCCTACGGCACCGAGATCGTCCGCGCCGGCATCGAGAACATTCACCGCGGCCAGATCGAGGCCGGGCTCGCGCTCGGGCTCAGGCCATTGCAGGTGTTCCGCTACATCATCCTGTTTCCGGCGCTGAAGATCGTCTACCCGGCGATGTGCAGCCAGTTCATCCTGCTCATGCTCAGCTCCAGCGTGGTCTCCACCATCTCGGCGCAGGAACTCACCGCGACGGCCAACGACCTGCAGTCGCGCACCTTCCGCAGCTTCGAAATCTACATCGTCATCACCGCCATCTATCTGGTGTTGTCGATGGCCTTCTATGGCGCCTTCGCCGCCATCCACCGCGCCGTCTTCGCCGAGCCGGGGCAGCGCCGATGATCCGCCATTTCGGCCCCAACGAGGTGCTGTTCATCGTCGAGGCGGTGCGCTGGACGCTGCTGCTCTCGGCCATCGCCTTCCTCGGCGGCGGCCTCGGCGGCCTGGTGGTGGCGCTGGCCCGCACCGCCCCGCCGGCGGGACTGCGCGGACTGGCCGGCGGCTACATCCAGGTGTTCCAGGGCACGCCGCTGCTGATGCAGCTTTTCCTGGTTTTCTTCGGCGCCAACCTGTTCGGCGGCGCCATCGACCCGCTGGTCGCCGCCGCCATTGCGCTGACCATGAACGCCGCCGCCTTCCTCGGCGAAATCTGGCGCGGCTGCATCGAGGCGATCCCCAAGGGACAGTGGGAAGCGGCCACCGCGCTCGGCATGCGCTACCCCGCCCGGACGATCTACATCGTGCTGCCGCAGGCCGCGCGCATCGCCATCGCGCCCACCGTCGGCTTCCTCGTGCTGCTGCTCAAAAGCACCTCGCTGGCCTCCATCATCGGCTTCGTCGAGGTCACCCGCGCCGGCCAGATCATCAACAACGCCACCTTCCGTCCGTTCCTCGTGTTCAGCATCGTCGCCNNTGGCCGCTGTCGATGCTCAGCCGCCGCCTCGAACAGCGCTTCGGTACCGTTTCGCGGTGAAGCCAGACACCCCCATTCATCCTGGCAAGGAGAACCGTCCATGTCCGCCGACCGCACTCTCAGCCTGTCCCGCCGGCCGCTCGGCCTGCTCGGCGCCGCCGGCGCCGTTCTCGCCACCCTTGGCGCCGCCTCCGCCGCCGAGGCGCAGAGCATCGACGACCTGCTGACCAAGAAGAAGCTGCAGGTCGGCATCCTGGTCGACCTGCCGCCGTTCGGGCTGGCCACCGGCAACAACAAGTACGAAGGCTATGACGTCGATGTGGCCACGCTGATGGCCAAGTACCTGGGCGTCGAGCTCGAGCTGGTGGCGGTCACCGGCCCGAACCGCATCCCCTACCTGCTGACCAGCAAGGTCGATGTGCTGATCGCTACCTTCGGCATCACGCCCGAGCGCGCCCGCCAGTGCATGTTCTCCATCCCCTACAGCAGCATCGACATCGAAGTGCTGGCCCCCAAACCAATCAAGGTCTCCACCGTGGACGACCTCAAGCCGCTGAAGGTCGGCGTCGCCCGTGCCAGCACGCAGGACACCGCCCTCTCCGCGATCGTGCCGGCGGGCACGCAGGTCATGCGCTTCGACGACGACTCCACCACCGCCCAGGCGCTCCTGTCCCGCCAGATCGACGTCATCGGCGTGAACAACATCACCGCCAAGCAGATCATGGACATGAACCCGGCGGCCAACTACGAGGTCAAGATGGTGCTGCGCCATCAGCCCAACGGCATCACGCTGCGCCGTGGCCAGGCCGACCTGCTCCAGTGGGTCAACACCTTCATCTACTTCATCAAGAACAACGGCGAGTTGGACGGCATCTGCCGCAAGTGGCTGGGCGCCCCGCTGCCCGAACTGCCGGTGTTCTGATCCGCCACGGGGCGCGCCACGCCGGTGCGCCCCGTCCGCCCACTTCAGGAACCTGCCCATGTCCGCAAGCCCCGGCGCGCCAGCCGGCGATCTCATCATCACCCTGGAAGGGGTCTGCAAGAGCTTCGGCAACTTCCAGGCGCTGAACAACATCAACCTGCAGGTCCGCCGCGGCGAACGCATCGTCATCTGCGGTCCTTCGGGCTCGGGCAAATCGACCCTGATCCGCTGCATCAACCAGTTGGAACACCACCAGACCGGCCGCATCGTGTTCGACGGCACCGAGGTCGGCCCGCACACCCGCGCGCTCGATCAGGTCCGACGCGAGATCGGCATGGTGTTCCAGTCGTTCAACCTGTTCCCGCACCTCACCGTGCTGCAGAACTGCATGCTGGCGCCGATGAAAGTGCGCGGCACGGGCAAGGCCGAGGCCGAGGCGTTGGCGAAACAGTACCTCGCCCGCGTGCGCATCCCCGAGCAGGCCGCCAAGTACCCCGGCCAGCTCAGCGGCGGCCAGCAGCAGCGCGTCGCCATCGCGCGCGCGCTGTGCATGAATCCGAAAGTCATGCTGTTCGACGAACCCACTTCCGCGCTTGATCCCGAAATGGTCAAAGAGGTGCTCGAGACCATGATCGGCTTGGCCCGGGACGGCATGACCATGCTGTGCGTGACCCACGAAATGGGGTTCGCCCGCAGCGTCGCCCACCGCGTCATCTTCATGGACGAAGGCGAGATCGTCGAGGAAGCGCCGCCGGAAACCTTCTTCGCCAATCCGCGCAACGAACGCACCCGCACCTTCCTCGGGCAGATCCTGCCGCGCGGGTGAGGCAAGCCCCCCGCCCGGCGGCGCTCGCCCGTGGACTGGTGCTGTTCGCGCACCTCCTGCTGTTCGCCGCCTGCAGCGCCGTCTCGGTGCGGCCGGACCCGCCGGCGCTGTCGCGTCCCGTCCCGGTCAGCGTCATCGTCCGCGCCTGGCACACCGAAATCGGGCTGCGCGCCGAGGACCTGACCGGCCCGCTCGCCGGCCTGCGCGCCCGCTTCCCCGGCGCCGGCATATTGGTGTTCAGCTTCGGCGACCGCCGCTACCTGGCCGCCCCCGACCCGGGCTTCGGCGACATGCTGCTCGCCACCCTGCCCGCCCCCGGCGCGCTCCTGGTCACTGGCATTTCCACCGCGCCCGAGGCGGCGTTCGGCGCACCGAACGTGGTCCGGCTCATGCTGAGCGAGGACGGCGCGCGGCGCGCGGTCGCCTATGTGTCAAACAGCTTCGCGCACAGTGAGACGGGCGCGCTGGTGGCACTCGGCGACGGCCCCTATCCGGGCAGCCTGTTCTATGCCGCGAGCATCCCCTATGCGCTGACCCACACGTGCAACACCTGGACCGCCGAAGTGCTGGCGGAAGGCGGCGCCGCGGTATCGGCCGATGGGGTGCTGCTGGCCGATCAGGTGGCGGCACGTGCCCGCGCGGTCCAGGCCGCGCCGTAATGGCCCGCCGAGGCCAGAACGTGATCGCTTCGCCGGTCAGAAGCGATCATGCTCTATGACGGCGGCACCACCACGGTGGTTTGCGCCGGCGGATTTGGATTGCTGCTGCTGAGGCTTACGCAGCCCGCCAGCAGGCTCGTCGCCAACATGGCCGCCAGCATCGACAGGATCAGGCGCATTGTCGTTCTCCCTCGGTCATCGTCGCGGCACGGCTGTGCCGCCCCCGCGTGAGCAGACCATACGCTTGGCCTGTCGGGAAAACCGTGTGGGCAAGGAAACGTTCGCGTGAGCGGCATGACCGCCGGTATCAGTGCAGCACGATCTCCACCCGCCGGTTCTGCGGCTCGCGCACACCGGCGGCGGTGGGCACCAGGGGTTTGGTGTCGCCGAAAGCCTGGATGTCGATCGCCTGTTTGGCCACGCCATGCGCCACCAGTTCCGCCGCCACCGCCTCGGCGCGGCGGCGCGACAGCGGCAGGTTGTAAGCGGGCGTGCCCGACTTGTCGGCGTAGCCCGCCACGTCGATGCGCGTCACCTGCACCCGTGTGGTGTTCTGTGCCGCCTCGGTGATGATCTGGCGTGCCCGCGCGCTCAGGGCCGCGCTGTCCCAGTCGAAGAACACCAGGTAGCTGCGCGCCGGTGCCGGGGCGGGGGCCGCGGCGGGGGCCGGAGTCGGTGCCGTTACCGGCATCGCCGGCGGCGTCACGTTAAAGGCGTAGCGCAGGCCGAGCAGCGCCGCGTGGTTGTTGTCGCCGCTGGCGTAGGCCGACACGGCCCCCACCGGCGGCAATTTCCGCTCCCCCGTCACGCCGAGGTAGCGGTACTCCGCGGTGGCGGACAGCCCGACCACCCAGGGGATCGGGAAGGACAAGCCGGCGATGGCCTGGAAGGCGAAGGCGGGGTCGGTGACCGAGCTGCCGCCCTCCGCCAGGTGCACCCATTGCGCGCCGGCGCCGGCGCCGAGATAGGGGAACACCCAGGGCGAGCCGATATCCATGTCGAACAGCACGTTCGCCATGGCGCCGTACTTATGCTCGTTGAGGCCGTTCGACAGGCCGGCGTTCTGGCGCCAGCTGCCCTCGGTCTCGACCCGCACGCCGTTGCCGAAGGCCCAGCCGATGCTGCCGAGCGCCGCCGCGCCGGTATTGGTATTGCCGTCCAGCGTCGGCCCGGCGTGCACCCGCACGCGGCTGTCCATCAGCCAGTTCGCCCCCCCGCCGGCGCCGACATAGAGACCCTGGATGGGCTGTGCCTGTGCCACCAGCGGCAGGGCGAGGAGGGTGGCGGCGAGAAGAACGCGCTTCATGGAATCAACCTGTTCCGATGGCTTGTGGGCATATAGCGCCAAAACCGGGGAACGGCACGCCTGCGCACCAGCCCACGGGGGCACGAGCCGCCGGAGTTTGGCCGCCCTGTGGCCAATTGGCAACAGGCGGCACCGCAGATCTCAGACGATCTTCCCCTCGAACGGCGGCAGCAGGTCCGGGCTCTCGAACTCCAGCACCCACAGGTCGGAGTCGAACTTCACCTGCCGCGCCACATAGGCATCGGCCTTCTCCTGGTCCACCGGCGCCGTGCCGGTGCCGCGCATCCAGGCGAGCGCCCCCGCGTTCGTGCGCATCTGGGTCAGAACGCACAACCCCTCGCGCCCGCGCAGCACCACCAGCACGCCGCCGGCGTCCGGGTCGCCGTGGCGCAGCACCGCGCCGTAGCGGCCGCCCGCATTGCCCATGCGCAGCGCCATGCTCACCCATATCCCGGCCTTCAACCGCGGTTCTTCCATCAGGGCGACGCCAACCCGCCGCCATCGACCGCCAGCGCCTGGCCGGTAATGGCCGCCGCCGCCTCTGCCACCAGGAATGCCACCACCTCGGCCACCTCCTCCGGCGTGCTCACCCGGCCGCGCGGAATGCCCGCCGCCGCCGCCGCCTCATCCATGCCCAGTTCCGCCCAGCGCCGCCGCGCCATGTCGGTCGCCACCCAGCCCGGGCACACCGCGTTGACGGTGATGCCGCGCGCCGCCAGCGCCAGCGCCAGCGAGCGCGTCAGCCCGATCACCCCGTGCTTGGCGGCGCAATAGGCGGGCTGGTCGGCCACCCCGCGCAGCCCCAGGGTGGAAGCGATGTTGACGATCCGCCCCGACCCCTCCGGCAGCAGCCGCAGCGCGGCCTGGCAGCACGCCCAGGTGCCGGTCAGGTTGACCGCCAGCATCGTGTGCCACAGCGCCTCGTCGGGGTCGTCCCAGGCGGTCGCGCCGGCCAGGCCGGCGTTGTTCACCAGCACGTCCAGCCGTCCGAGCCCGCCGAACAGCCGCCGCACGGCGGCAACATCCGTCACGTCCAGCACCGCCGCCTCCAGCCCGTCCACCCTTTCCGGTGCGCGCGAGGCGGCGATCACGCGCATCCCCCCGGCGGCCAGCCGGCGCGATATCGCCAGCCCGATCCCCTTGGTGCCGCCGGTGACCAGCGCGACTTTCATGCCGCCCCCACTCATGCCGCCGTGGTCCCGCCATCCACCGGCATCACCACGCCGGTGACGAAGCTGGCGGCGTCGGAAGCCAGGAAGGCAATCGCCGCGGCAATCTCCGCGGGCTGCGCGAACCGCCCCAGCGGCACCGCCGCCGTGTAGGCGTCCGCAGAATCGGGCGCCCCCGGCGAGCGCGCGGCCAGCTCGCGGATCACCTGGCCAAGCATGGCGGTGTCGGTGCTGCCCGGGGCGATGCAGTTGAAGCGGATGTTGTGCCCGGCCCAGTCCAGCGCGGCGCTGCGCGTGAGCTGCGCCAGCGCCGCCTTGCTGGCGCCATAGGCCGCGCTCGCTTTCTTGCCGATCAGCGCCTGATCGGACGCCACGTTCACCACCGCGCCCCGCCGGCGCGCGATCATGCCGGGCAGCACGGCGCGGATCAGCGCGTAGGGGGCGAGGAAATTCACCGCGAACACACGCTCGGTCTCGGCCAGGCCCGTCTCCAGCACGCTGCCCAGCACGGTGATGCCGGCGCAGTTCACCAGCACATCGACGCCCCGCTCGCCGATCAGCGCCCGCGCCCGCGCCTCCACCGTGGCGACGTCGGACAGGTCGAAGTCGGGCAGATCGAGGCCGATCACCTCCGCCCCCTCGGCGGCGAACAGAGTGGACACGGCGCCGCCGATGCCGCCGCGATGCCCGGTGATGAGGGCGCGCCGGCCAGCGAGACCAAAACAACAGGGAATTGCGCTCATGGCGGCCACTCAGCCCCGGCACGGTCTGGTTGGCAAGCCCCTCCGATGGCACAACATCGTGCCGGGCGGCACGCACTGCGGAAATTTCACGAAAGCGCGGTGCCGCAGCCCGGTCCTTCGCATTGATCCAGATCAATGACGATGGTTGCGATACCAGATAGCGATCGTGACGGTTTTCGGTCAATGTTCTGATAAAGCAACCAAAAACAAATCGTCCCGTTCCGCGCCAGTGAGGAGAGTCCGAGATGTCCGACAAGGTGAACGCCAAACGCCGTGAATTCATGAAAGCGGCCGGTGTGGGTGCCGCCGTCCTGTCGTCGTTGGGAATGGGTGTTGCCGAGGCCGCGGTGCCGCCGCCCGCCAAATGGGACGAGGAGACCGACGTTCTCGTGCTCGGCTATGGCGGCGCCGGAGCGAACACCGCGATCAACGCCGCGGACGCCGGCGCGGACGTGCTGATTCTGGAAAAGAATCCGGCCGACTTGCACGTCTGCAACACCAACGTGGCCGGTGGCCTGCTCATTTGTGCCACCGACGTGGACAAGGGCTTCCAGTATATCAAGGCCTGCATCGGCGACACGGTTGACGACACGATGTGCCGCCTGTGGTCCGAAGAAACCCTCGCCAACCCCGCCTATCTGAAGAAGTTGGCCGATGCCGTCGGGGTACCCTCGGACCTCATGCGTTATGGCCCGGCGGAATTTCCCGACCTGCCAGGTGCGGATGGCGTCTCGATCTTCGTCATGAAGGCTGGGCCGGGCGCCAAGATCTTCGAGGTTCTGGACAAGAACGTAAAGGCGCGCAAAAATATCCGTGTCGAGTTCTCATCACCCGGCAAAAAGATCGTTCAGACCGGCGACGGCGAGGTCCTTGGCATCATCGCTGAACGGAATGGCAAGGAATTTTCCGTCCGTGGCAAGCGCGCCACCGTCCTGTCGTCGGGCGGGTACGAGTACAACGAAAAGCTGAAGCTCAACTCTCTCTTCGCCAATCCGCGCTACTTCTACGGCACCGACAGCAATACCGGTGATGGCCTGCTCATGGCCATGGCGGCCGGCGCCGACCTCTGGCACATGAACTGGACGTCGCAGCACTACGGATTTGCCTACAAGAACTTCCCTGTCGGCATGGCCTTCGATACCACGCTGAAGGCAAGCTACATGGTTGTCGATCAGTACGGGAAGCGCTTCTTCAACGACAGCTATAATGGGCATTCGTCTTACCTGTATTTCTGCTACTATGATCCGCTCAAGGGCGTCTACCCGCGCCTGCCCGCTTACCTCATCTTTGATGAGACGATGCGCCTGATGGGGGCGCCGCTTTCTTCCAGTGTCGGCGTGGGTGGCGGCATCGTGGGAGCGAAAACGGCGAAGTACAAATACGTTTGGAGCAAGGACCAGAGCGCCGAAATCGAGAAGGGCTGGATCATGAAGGCCGACACGATCGAGGATCTGGTGAAGGCGATCAATGCCAGGCAGGGACCAAACGATATCTCGGACTATCGCAGCTCCGTCAAGATGAACCCCGCCGCGCTGGCGGCCTCGGTGAACACCTTCAACGGCTACGCCGCGCAACACTCGGACCCGGAGTTCGGCCGCAGGGCGCTCGCTCCCATCGAGAAAGGCCCGTTCTACGCGACCGAGGTGTGGCCGTGCGGTCCAAACACCCAGGGTGGCCCCCGATTCAATACCAAAGGCCAGGTGGTCGACCCATTTGGTGCGCCCATCCCACGTCTTTATAAATGCGGTGAACTGGGCTCCATCTATGGCGAACGCTATCCCGGAGGCGGCGGCAACATCAGCGAGCTTTTGGCCTTCGGTCGCATCGTCGGGCAAAATGCCGCCAAGGAATCACCGATCTCGAAATAGCTCACTTCGCTCCGGGCGATCTCGTTCGCAGCGACTGACTTGATCGAACTGGAGGCGATCGTACGGTCGCGAACGGAATCGTCGTGTCGGATTGAGTCGGATTCATGCGAAGCATCTTATTGCTGGTTTGCAGCCTGTTCTTGTTGTCGGCGGGCGTGCCATCGTTCGTGCACGCCCAGTCGGCATCGCCTGCGATAGCCAATCCTGGACCGGCCAATCCTGGAACAGCACCGCTGTACGTAAAGCATACGGACTTCGGCGTGGACTGCATCACCTGTCACGACGAAGACCCGCCGGCCAAGCCGGTGCCAACGGAGGTCTGCCTGTCGTGCCATGGCAGCTATGATGACCTCGCCGATAAGACAAGCGATATGGGCGCGAACAACCCGCATGGGTCACACAACGGCCCGCTCGACTGCGGCAATTGCCACGGCGTGCACCGGCCTTCGGTGAACTTCTGCGCGCAGTGCCACGCGTCCGATTTGGATGTGCCATAACATGAGGAGACCGCCCTCGCCTGTGGCACGACGCATGACCCGTCTTGCCATCGCGGCCGTCGTGGCCCTCGTTTGCATCCTTCCCGTTCTGGGAACGGCGGCGCAAGCACAGGTGTCGGACGCCGACAAGCGCTGTCTCGGCTGCCATTCCAGGCGCGGGCTTTTCAAGCGGCTGGAAAATTCCGACCACATGACGATGGTCGTTCCGGCCGACTTGTTTGCGAAATCGGAACACGCCGCCAACGCCTGCACCGACTGCCACACCGACGTCAACCCAGGCACGCACCTGCAGACCCGGAAATCCATCAAGAGCGCGCGCGACTATTCCCTCGCCTCGGTCGTGGTATGCCAGAAATGCCACGAAAAAGAGTCCGCCGCGTGGCAGAACAGCATCCACGCGACGCTCGTGGGCGCCGGCAATGCCCGCGGCCCGGTTTGCACCAGTTGTCATGACGCCCATACCGAAATCAAAGGGGCGCCGGTTTCGCTTGCGAACGTGCCTTGCAAATCCTGCCACGACACCATCTTCGCCGCGTACGTCGGCAGCGTGCATGGACAGGCGAGCAGCGACGGCAAGACAGGTCCGCTGCTTTGCTCGGGCTGTCACAACGCCCACGATGTCAGTGTCGCCTCCTCCCCCACCGGGCCGAAAAATGCCTGTATCGCCTGTCACCAGGGGGTGCTGCAAAAGCATCAGGCCTGGCTGCCGAATGCCGCACTGCATTTCGACGTGGTGTCCTGCCCGGCGTGTCACGCCCCCACGGCGCCACGCCGCGTCGATCTGCAACTTGTTGACAGCGGCGCACAGACGCGCGTCCAGGAGAAGGCCGGCGTGCCCACGTTCCAGACGCCCGGCACCAGCGTGGACGCGATCGCCTTGTACAATCTGCTGCGGCAAACCACGAACGGCCACGCGGTCCTGCGCGGCCGGCTCGAGGTCAGCACCGCCGAGCAGATTCACCAGCTCACTCCCAAGTCGCAGGCAATCAGCGACTGCAACACCTGCCACAGTGCCGGGTCAGACGCGTTTAAGAGCGTCACCATTTCCGTGGCCGGGCCGGACGGCCTGCCGGTCCGCTATGTCACCGACAAGGATGTGCTGCGTTCGGTGATGTCCATCGGATCGATCGGTGGCTTCTATGCCGTCGGCGGTACCCGTATCGGGCTGCTCGACATCCTGTTGATCCTCGCGGGGGTGGTCGGAATCGGCGTGCCGGGGGCGCATCTGATGCTGGGCGTCGTGGTGAGACGCCACCTCAGAGCCCACGATGCCGCGTCAGCGCGCCGGCGGCCGGAGTGAAAGGAACCCGCGAGATGCACAGGATCTACGTTCATCCGCTGCCGGTCAGAATCTGGCACTGGCTCAACGCGATCGGTTTCATCGCGATGATCCTGACCGGATTCCAGATCCGCTATGTGGGCATGCTCGATGTCATCCCGTTCAGGACTGCGGTGCGGGTGCACAATTGGATCGGGTTCGCTCTGATCGCCAATTATTTCATCTGGCTCGGGTTCTATGCCACCAGCCCGCAGATCAGGTGCTACCTTCCCGAACTGAACCCGAAAAAATTCTTTTCAGGCAGCGTCAGGCAGATGCGATATTACTGCTACGGCATGTTCAAGGGCGATCCCAACCCCCACCAGATAAGCATCTACAACAAATTCAACCCGATGCAGGCCATGTTGTACCAGCTTGTCATGGTGGTTCTGGTGCCGGTTCTATCCTATACTGGCGTGCTGCTATGGGACGCGCAGCGGTTTTCCGCTCAGGTGAACTTTTTCGGCGGCGTCCGCGTGGTTGATACCGTGCATGTCCTGATCTTCATCTTCTTCGTCGCCTATATCCTGGTCCACCCCTATCTCGGCACCCTCGGCGCCTCGCGCACCGGGCAGTACAAGGCGATGATCACCGGCTACGAAGAAGTCGAGGATGCCGGAGAGGCAGCTAAATCGGGAGATGCCCCCCCTGGCCTTCCTTGAGGCTTGAAGCGCCGCCGCTCCCCTGCGACAAACGGGCACCGGAGGGTTGCCATGACGAAGCAGTTGACTGAGGGCCAGCGTTCCTATGAGCAGAAGCGGGCCGCCAAGGCGGGCGTCAGCCTGGACAAGTGGCTGGACATGCGGGAACGCGAGAAGCGCGAGGAAACCCGTGCCCGCGAGCAGGCCGCCAAGCCCCCCGACCCGCCCAGGAAGCCCGGCTTCATCAGCCGCCTGATCGACCTGGGCCACAAGCCCCTGTAGCTCACGTCATCCGCCGCAACAGCCCGTCGCGGCGGATCACCGTGTGGTAGGCCACGCCCCCCAGGTGCAAAACCACGAGAACGGCGAGCGCCTCCGCGCCCCACAGATGCAGGCTCGACAGCCAAGCCGCCGCCGCCTGGTTCTGGCCGATCGGCGAGGGGATGTTGAAGAGCCCGTAGAACGACCACGGATAGCCGTTGGCGCCGTTGTTCAGCCAGCCCAGCAAGGGCTGCACGATCAGCACCACATACAGCGCCCGGTGGTTCAACCAGGCCGCCGTCGCCACCCAGTGCGGCGTGCCGCGCGGCAGCCTGGGTACGTAGTTGACCAGCCGCACCGCCAGGCGCAGCAGCATCAGCACCAGCAGCACCGCCCCGGTGCCGTCATGCGCGTTGTAGAGCCTGCCGGCCAGCGCCTCGTCCGCCGGGGCGTCGAACGCGACCCACAGCCCGAGTCCGGCCTGCACCACCACCAGCGCCACCACCACCCAGTGCAGCACCTTCTGCACCGGCATATAGTCGTCGCTCATCACCTCGCGGCCCTCCACCCCTGCCAATGACCGTAGCCACCACGCCAATATTCGCAAGCGTCACGACGGTGGCGCACGCCGATTGGAGTGTTGAGGCGCGCAAACGATGGATAGCGGTGGCGCGGCGCGCGGGCGACACCTGGCGCCTCGCCGCCCCGGTGCCGGTGGGCGACCCGGCCGCCCTGCTCGCCGGCCTGCACGATCCGCAGGGGGCCGTCCTGTTCGGCATCGATGCGCCGATCGGCCTGCCCCGCGCCTATGCCGAGGCGCATGGCATCACCGCCGCCTTTCCGGAATTTCTCCGCGACCTCGCCGGCCGGCCGTCCTTCTTCCGGGTCTGCGCCGGGCTGGAGGAGGTCGGCCCCTGGCGGCCGTTCTATCCGCTGCGCGGGCGCGCCGGCATGACCCGCGCTTCCCATGCCGCGGCGCTCGGCCTGAAGGACGCGGCGGCCCTGCACCGCGCGGTCGATCGCGCTACCGCCGAACGCCCGGCCGGCGCGCCGCCGTTGTGGACGCTCGGCGCCAACCAATCGGGCAAGGCGGCCCTGGCGGCCTGGCACGACGTGCTGCTGCCCGCCCTGCCCCTGGGGGCGATCCGGCTGTGGCCGTTCGACGGCGACCTTCCCGACTTATTGTCCCCTGGCATGACCGTCATCGCCGAGACCTATCCGGCCGAGGCGCTGCGCCATCTCGGCATCCGCCTCAAGGGCAGCAAGCGTCGCCAGGCGGATCGCGCCGCGGTGGCGGAGGCGTTGCTGGCCGCCATGGCGGTGGTGCAGGCGAAGCCCGATGCGCCGCTGCTCGCCACGGCGCGCGATGGTTTCGGCGCCGACGCCGCCGGCGAGGATCGATTCGATTGCGTTCTGGGTGTGCTGTGCGTGCTGAACGTGTTGCACGGCAATCGCCCCGACACCGCGCCCGACGACCCGTGGATCCAGCGCTGGGAGGGGTGGGTGCTCGGCCAAACTGCGCTGCCGTCACGCTTGCCGGATGTCCTGCCGATGCCCACCATCCCCACATGACCCCGATACCGCCCCGCGCGCCGTGGAAGGGCCTGGACGCCGAGCTCCCGCCGGTGTTCCTCGGCTACGACCAGACCGAGCGGATGATTGCCGCCCTGCTCGACCGTGCCGCCGCATGGCAGCCCCAGGCCGTGGTGGGCATTGCCCGCGGCGGCCTGGTGCCGGCCTCGATGGCGGCCGGTCTGCTCGCGTCGCACCTGGCGATGATTGGCTTCGATCGCGACGCCGGTCGGGTGGACTGGATCGGCGCGCCGCCGTCGGCCGGGCGCATCCTGCTGGTCGACGACGGATGTTCCACTGGCGGCACAATGCAGGCGGTGCGCGACGCGCTGCTGGCCGAGGGGCGCGACTGCCTGACGCTCGCCGTCGTGCACGATCCTGAGGTGGCTCGTTACGTGCCCGACCTGTCGCACCCAATGCGCGCGCTATGGCGCTTCCCGTGGGAGCGCGGCGAGGCGACGCCGACCGGCCGCGCGCTGCGCGCCACCGGTGCTGGGCCGGATCGCACGACGGAAGCGCCATTCCACGGCCTCGATCTCGACGGCGTATTCCTGCCCGACGTGCCCGCGGCGGTGTACGACGCCGATCTCGCCGCCGCGGTCGCGCAACGTCACGACACCGCGCCGCATGACACCCTGCCGCACTTCGACCCCGCCCGCGCGGTGGTTATCACCGGGCGGCCGGAGATGGACCGCGCGCTGACCGAGGAATGGCTGGCGCGACACGGCCATGCCACGCTGCGCGTGCACTGCCGTCCCGACGACATGCCGCACGAGCTCGCGCTGATCGCCCGTTACAAGGCCGAGGCGGCCACGCGGCTGGGCTGCACGCATTTCGTCGAGAGTGATCCGGCACAGACCATCCTGATCGCCGCGCATGCGCCGCATCTGGTGGTGAGCTGGTGGTCCGCGGCCGAGGCTCGCGCTTTCCTCGTCGGTGCGGCAGCATCATCCACGCTGCAGGACAGCGCCTGACGCAAACAAGACCCGAGGAAACCAACGATGTCCGAGACCCCGCCCGTCTACGAGCTGTTCGCCATCCGCTACGCCATGCGTGACGCGCGGCGGTCGGATCATTTCATCGGTGGCGATCCGCATGACGGGCCGATGCCGATGGACTACTTCCTGTGGGTCGCGAAGGGTGACGGCCGCGCCGTGGTGATCGACGCCGGCTTCACCGCTGAGGTCGCGGCGCAACGCAAGCGTACCTTCCTGCGCTGTCCGATCGATGCGCTTGGATTGATCGGCGTGGATGCGGCCGACGTGAAGGACGTCATCCTGACCCATCTGCACTATGACCATGTCGGCAACTTCCATCGTTTTCCGGTGGCGCAGTTCCATTTGCAGGAACCGGAAATCCATTACGCCACCGGTCGTTACATGCGCTACGCGAAGCTGGCGCATTCGTTCGAGGTGGAGGACGTCGTCGGCATCGTTCGGCTGAACTACGCGCGCCGAGTCCATCTGTACAACGGGCCGGTGGATCTGCTGCCCGGGATCACGCTGCATCCGGCGCACGGGCACTCGGCCGGGCTGCAATTCGTCAAGGTGCACACGCAGCGCGGCTGGGTCGTGGTGGCGTCCGATGTCACGCATTTTTACGAAAACATGGAAACCGAACGGCCGTTCACCACGGCGTTCCACATCGGCGAGATGCTGGAGGGGTTCGACAAGCTGCGCGCCGCGGCACCGACGCCGCAGCACATCGTTCCGGGTCACGATCCGGAGGTTATGCGTCGCTACCCCGCGCCGAAACCGGAGCTGGAGGGCATCGTCGCGCGCCTGGACGTCGCACCAACCAAGTAAGACGTTCCTCTTGTCATGACCTGCGCCGGCCATGACACGAAGCAGGAAACGGACGGACAGGACGTCAATCGATATTCGGCCACCCCGTCCGGATTGGATCGCTGCCGTCCCATCCC
>PLTJ01000024.1 GCA_003164455.1 Acetobacteraceae bacterium | reverse complement strand
TGGGCGCCGAACAGACGCAGGAACTGGCGAATAGCGGCCGGCTCATCGCGCACCGCCGCGTTGATCCTGACAATAATCGGGTCATCCATACCTACACCGGCGACATTTCGGCCTTTATGGCGCCATTTGTGCTTGGCGCGGCCGTCTGCCAAATGGATCGTAACGCCTACACGGGCGAAAACAGTCCAGAAGCGAAGGCTTTGCGAGCGTCGCAAGTGACCGTGACGCTCAAGCCCGGCGAAACTGTGCAAGTCGTAAAAGGTTAAGACCATGGCGACAATCAATGAAATGCAGGCCACCAATATCGGCGCCATAGCGGTATTGCAGCGCGCGGTTGTTGGCGAAAAGCTGACCGCGGCGGAGAAAACGGAAGCGCAATTCACGCTTTCCGCGCTGGCGGAAATCATCGCTGCCGACGCTCACCAATTCGGAAACATTCAATACCACTTGTGCAACGTGATCGAGGAGGTGAAGCGGCGCAGCGCCGCCGCTGCGGAGGCAGCCTCCGTGGCATGAGCACCGACGCCGACAATTCGAATCGGGGCCGTTTCCCGCCTGGCCGGAGCGGCAACCCGGCCGGCAAGGCGCCTGGCACCCGCAACGCGCTGGTGGCGGCCCTGGACAGGATCGGCGCCGAGGCGGCGGAGAATGTGCTGCGGGCAGCCGTCAAGGCGGCGATCGGCGACGAAAAAACCGGCGGCGACTTGCGGGCCGCCGAGCTGATCCTTTCCCGCGTGTGGCCGGTCAGGAAAGGGCGCCCGGTGGCGTTGGCGCTGCCCGCCATGCAGACCGCCGCTGACTTGCCCGCCGCGCTGGGCGCCGTCGTGGCAGCCGTGGCGGCCGGCGACTTGACCACGGACGAAGGCGCAGCCGTGGCGAGTATCCTAGAGGCACATCGCCGCTCAATCGAAACCGCGGACCTCGAATCGCGGGTGGCGGCATTGGAGGCCAGCCATGCGAGAGATTGAATCCCGTGTTGTCCGGCTGGAGGCCAAGCGCCCGGCGTTCCCGTGGCATTTGCCGCTGGCCTTGTGGACGGATGCCCAGATCGCCGCGGTCATGCGCGATCCGGTGGCCCTCACGGATGCCCAGCTTGCGCACATCGCGGCGGGCGAAACGGAGGATGCCCGATGACCCTGCGCGACCGTATCGCCGCATTGGAACAACAGCGCGCGCCCTCGGAACCGGAGCTGATCCTGATCCGAGGCGGCCTGACCGAGTTTGACGATACGCGGGCGACGATCGGCAGCGATACGTTGACGCGGGGGGCGGATGAAACCTTTGCAGCATTCAAGGCGCGCGCCCTCGCCCATGCGACAGCGACGGGGGCCGGTTGTGTGTACATTGGCGGCCTGCCGTCGTGATCGGGCGCCCGTCACTGCACCGGCCGGAGGAGTCCGGTATCGTGGGCCGGATTTTCGACCTCGCCGAGGCTGTGCGCCGGCTTTCGCCACCGGATCGCCGAGACCCGGAGCGGTTTCACATTGAAAAATCCGACCTTGCCGCCGAGCTGCGCCGCGTTGCGCACGATGCCCAGCGGGTGCGGCTGGGCTGACACGGGCCGCCGCCGAACTCCGCATCCGGGCCGAGACGCGGATGGGCGCGGAACTGGCTGGGCTGGAATTGGCGAAGGGCACGGCTGGCGTGGGGAGGCCACCGTTAGGCGGTCGTCCTGACCTACCGCCTAACTCTACATCCGCTCCCACCCTTGCCGAAATCGGCATCACCAAGGATCGCTACGCCGGGGCCGCGCCCCTCCTGAGCAAATCCGCAATCACGCCCGCCCGCCGTCGCCGGATGCTCTCCAGGGCCGCCCGCGCCTCGGCCGCGGCGATCGGGAGAGGTAGGCTTAACGCTATCTCTTGAATTACAGTCGCCGGAGCGAACTCTGTGTTGCCAGCGTGCAGGACGTAAGCATTGGACGCCTGCCGGCTGGCGGTGCCGCCGCCAATCCAGGCGCACCGGACCCGGCGCTTGACGATGGACACCAAGCCGAGCGCGGCCAGGCGCCGCACGCCATCGGCCACCGTTTCCCGGCTGATGTGCGCCAGCCTCGACAGGACCGCGTAGGAAGCCGCTACAGCCCCGGCACCAGGCCGCCGCACCGACCATAGCAGGCAATCGAGTAGCACGGCTTGGCGGTGCGAAATTCGGCCTTGCCTGAGCAGTTTCCGGCCACGCGCGGCAATCGACCCGGCCTGCGCAGGGCTGATCGGCGAGGCGGCGGGCATGGGTAGGATGATGGACATGGTTCCTCGCTGGGCTGTTGGCAGCCCGCCGGAGCGGCGGAACCGGGCACGCAAATACCCGTGGCAAGTCGGGGCTTGCGTTCTGGCCTGATTTCGGGGAAGCTGTGTGTTGTTCAGGCACTCAGTTTCCCGGTCCGAAATCGGCCGGTATGCACGGCCCGCCCTTGTGGCGGGCTTTGCTGTTTCTGGGCTAGGCGATCCTTTGCGACTCGCCGCAATGGGTGCGGCGCCCGTTACGCTGCCACGCGACCCGTGGCCGCGTCCAGCGATCCACTATGCGGCGGAGGGGCCGAGGTATCGCAGCACGGCCTCCCGCAAGATTGCCGAGAGCTGCGCGTTCGGTTCCTTCGCCAGCTTCCGACGCAGCATTTCGTCCGAAACCAGCTTGTAGACCTCCGGCGAGAGTGTGGCCGTCACCTTGATAAAGTCGCCACGCTCGCCGTGCGGTGCATGGACCTCGGCCGGCACCTCTGATACGTCTTTACGCTTTCCCGAAACACCCCTTTCCGATAGACGCCCGGCCAGTTGGCGGAGGCGTTGCGTTTCCTTGGCACTCATGTGGACAGCACCCCTTCGATGGCGGCGGCCAGGGCCGCAAACTCGACTTGTGACGCGGAGCCGGTGGCGAACTCGCGGACGGTAAGGCCCGACAAGGCCGCCTCGGCCGCCACGGTGCGTTGCCCAATGGCCGGCAACACGGCCTCGCCCAGCGCGGCGAGCGATGCCGGCAAGTCCCGGCCGAGCGTGGTCACGGTGACCTTACTCGGCACAAAGCGAATCACCGGCTTGCCATCGCCCCGTTGCTGCCGGGCCTCCCGTGCCACGGCCAGGGCATCGCGGGCGGCCATTATGTCCAGCGGCGAGGGGCCGGACGGCAATAGCACCAGATCGGCATGCAGGGCCGCCAACAGGGCCGGATCGGCAAAGCCGGGCGGGCAGTCAATCAGGACGCGATCGGCGCCGCGGGCCGCCGCCTCAATCGCGGCGCGGAACTGGCGAGCGTGCGCCGTGTCCACCGGCCGCACCAAGTCGCGCAGCACGCCGTCGCCGAGGCCAGCCCAGGCGACAAGGGATTGCTGCGGATCGGCATCCAGCACGGCAACGCGGCGCCCAAGCGCCAGCATTTCGGCGGCCAGGTTGGCGCAGATCGTGGTCTTTCCGATGCCACCCTTGCGGCCCGTGATCGCAATTACGGCCATGCGGTTCCCTTACATTCGTGTTTCGGAAATACGCCTTTGCCGTTATGTGTGCAAGCCGATTGTGACGCTGGCCGGCTTAGAGGAAATCGGCGCCGGCATGGTCGCGGAACAGATCGGCCCGCCGGACATAGCCCGCCAGCACGTCCAGGCTCTTATGGCGGCTCACTTCCTGGATTTTCAGCGCCCCGGCGCCGGCCTCGGCGCAGGACGTGATAAACCCGGCGCGCAGGCTGTGGCCGGCATACTCGGCCGGATCAAGGCCCGCGCGAGCGGCATACGCCTTGACGATGGCGGCCACTGAGTGATCGGTCAGGGCCTCGGCCTGGACCTTGCCGCCCTTGGCGACGGGGCGGAACACCGGGCCGGACGTGATGCCGGCGGCGGCCAGCCATTCCCGGACGGCCTGGACGGGCCGCACCGCGGCACCCGTGGGGATGGCGATTTCCTGGCCGGCGCCTTCCTGATCGGTTTTCGATCGGCGGATCAGCACGCGCAGCCCGCTCTCGACCTGCACCAGATCGGCGACCGTCAGGGCGACCAATTCCGAGCGGCGAAACGCGCCAGCGAAGCCGAGGGCGAGCAACGCCCGGTCGCGCCGGCCCGCCAGCGTGTCGGGGCAGTGCGCCAGCATGGCGCCGAGGCGGCTGGCGGTGCAGGCGGCCTTGCGCTCCGGTGCGGTGCCGATCGTGCGGCGAATGCCGCGCATGACGGCCTTGACCGTCTCGGCATTTGTCGGCGGCTCCAGCCCGGCCAGCTTGTGCGCATACCGGATCGCCGCACCCTTGCGGCCGATCGTGCTGGCCTTGGCGCCCTCGGTAGCCTGCGCGGCCAGGAAGGCGGCGACGGTATCGGAGGCGGCGGGCAACGGCTCCAGGCCACGGGCGCGGCACCAGGCGGTGAAGATGGCGAAGTCTGAGCGGTAGGCCCGCCGGGTTGCCTCGGCCTTTTCGTTCAACGCGAAGCTGCGCGCCGCGTCCAGCTCGGCCGCAACGGTGGCGGGAAGGGCGGGGGCTTCGATGGTGGCGAGGGCGGCGGACATGCTGCGCTCCGGTTCCGGGAAATGGCGTTATCGGTAGCAAACGACATATTTCGGAAAACCGCAATAGCAAATGCGCGCAAATAATATCTCTTGAATGCGGCGCCGATACGCGCTACGTATCGCGGTGTGATTCGGTGCTTCACAGACAAGCGCACGGCGGCGATCTGGGCGGGCCGGATGCCGAAAGGCTTTCCGAGCGATCTAGCGCCGGTGGCGCGGCGCAAGCTGCGCGTGCTGGCCTCGGCGATACGGCTGGAGGAGTTGCGGGCGCCGCCCGGTAATCACCTGGAGGCGCTGGCAGGCAACCGGGCCGGACAGCACAGCATCCGCGTCAACGATCAGTGGCGGTTGTCCTTCATCTGGCGAGACGGCGACGCTTACGCGGTTGAAATAGTGGACTACCACAGGGGTTGACGATGGCCATTCGCATTGAGGACATGGCGGGGATGGATTTCTCGGACGTGGCCGGCGCCGAGTGCATCGGGCCGGTGACGCCCGGCGACGTGCTGCGGGAGGAGTTTATGGTGCCGCTCGGCCTGTCCGCGCGGGGCTTGGCCCGCGAGCTGGGCGTGCCGTCGAATCGCATCACCGCTATCCTGGCCGGCGACCGCGGCATTACCGCCGAGACGGCAATCCTGCTGGGCGAGCGGTTCGGCACGTCGGCCGAGTTTTGGCTCAATCTCCAGATGATGCACGAGCTGGAGGAAGCGCGTCAGCAGCGGCGGGCAGCATGATAGACGGAAGCGCCGACATAAAGGCCCGGAGGCTGCCGCCGGACCTGGCCATGTGGCTTGATAGCCTAGAACGTTGGTGGAAGCAGACCAATAATCCGCTCAATGCTTGGGAAGCGATTTTCCGTTGCCTGAGTGCAGACCCGCCGGCGCCGATCCCGGCGTGGTGCTTGCCCTATCTGGCCGAGGCGGCGAGAAAAATCACGGACCTAAAATGGCAAGTCGCCCAGCGACGGATGCCGCACGAGCAAGCAGCGAGAAAAGTTGGCGCGGCCCTCGGGATAGTGCGGCAGGGCGCATCCGCCTTTGCACAGGTGCGAAAGGATAGCGATGCCATGCACCACGCCTTGGACGCAGAGCATGAGCCCAAAAAGGGCGGTGATTTCGTGACAATCACCATTGGGCAGGAGTCCATCAGCAGGACAACCGAGACATGGGCTGGCCGCACCGCGCGAAGGATAAAGAAAGATTGCAATGTTGAGACAGATCACGCCGTCAAAGCGACGCTGCGGCGGGGCCGCAAGCTGATCGGATTGGATCAAACTTCCTAGGTAGGTTACGACTGGACCAAACTTCCCCCCGACCTTTCTGCGGTGATCATGGGCCGCAAATACTATAAATGGATACCCGCCCTCAGCGAAAGGACGGGACCACATGACACCGATTCCGACTGATCCAAACACCCGCTTGCGCCGGAAGGAAGCCGCCGCGACTTTGACGGCGGCCGGATTCCCGATCAGCAGCGCGACGTTGGCCTCCGCGGTCACGCTAGGCCATAGCCCGCCGTTTCGAATCTTCAACAGAGTTGCCCTTTACACATGGGGCGACTTGCTGACATGGGCCGAGGGACGCTTGTCGGCGCCGCGCGGCACCCCCCCCGAGACCGACCGGAAGGCCGCATAGAAAACCCCCACACGCGGCGCGCGTGCGGGGGCTGATCGGTTCGGAAAATTGTCGGCGGCACCAACAATCTACCCGAATCGGCGGCGGCCTGCAAGGCGCGTCTATAAGGACGCGAGATGTCTCAAATTCGTATGGACGCAGGGGCGAGGCGGGCCGATGCAACGATCGCCGGGCCGCCGATCCTCGATCTGGCCGAGTGCGCCCAGTTCGCGGCGTTCTGGTGCGAAGTCACCGGCGCGCAGCACGTCACCCTAACGGCAATCACGCCGGACGGTCCGACCACAACCGCCACCTTCACGATCGGCGACGCGGACAAAGCCGCCGCCTGGATTGCACGTGAGCAAGGCGCCGCCCACAACGTCTATTTCGAGGTTAACGAGGCACCTGCCGGTTGCACGAAGAAACCCACAAAGGCCCTGATGCGGGCCGCTCTATGCCGCCACGCGGACATTGATCCAGACGACGCCGGCCATCCTTATCTGGAGGAGCGCGATAGGCTGCACCGGCTGGCCGACTTCCTGCGCGACGATCCGCTTATGCCGCCGACAGCCATCCTCGATTCCGGGAACGGGATCCAGCCGTTGTGGGCTGTCACCCGGGAGGCGCTGACACCGGAATCCATTGAGCGCATCGAAGCGGAAAACCGATCCATCGAAGCCGCCGTCGGCGCCGCCGGCACACACAATATCGACAGGCTGTTGCGGCTGCCGGGCACACTGAATTTCCCGAACGCGAAAAAACTGAAACTCGGCCGTGTCGTGTCCCGTGCCCGCCTGTTGCACTCGGCGCCAGCCGCATACTCGGCCGACGAAGCGGCGCGGCTGGGAAAGCACCTGGCCGAACGGCTCGCCGCGACAGACCTGGTGCGGCCGGTGGCGAAGGCTACCGGGGGCGAGCACGCCGGCCGGGACCGCTCGCGCATCGCCATAGGAAAGGGGGCCGCCCTGCGCCGCGCCGGCAAATCATTCGAGGAAATGTGCGCGGCACTGCGCGCCGATCCTGAGACGGCGGCCTGGTGCCGAGAGAAAGGCGAAGCCAACGGCGGGCGCGAGTTGCGGCGCATCTGGGATAGGACCGAGGCGCATCCGCCCCTAGCCGGCGAGGAAGCGGCGGACTGGCCGGAGCCGTTCTTTGAAACCAGCAAAGGGATTTGGTTTCAACCCGCGGCCTCGACCAAGGAAGGCGCCCCCGAACCATCACCGACCTGGGTCTGCGCACCGTTCGCAGCGATCGCCGAGACAGTAGACGAACAAGGCGGCTCCTGGGGCCTGTTGCTGCGCTGGGCCGATCGTGACCGCCGCACCCATGAGTGGGCAATGCCGCGCCGGCTGTTGCACCTCGATGGCAATCAGATCGCGGCCGAGCTGGACCATGCAGGGCTGTCAGTCGGGACCGGCAAGGCGTCGCATGAACTACTGAAACAGCTACTCGGCCGGATCACGACACCGAACCGGCGCCGATGCGTGACGCGCACCGGCTGGCATCAAATCGACGCCGGCCATGTCTATGTGTTGCCAAGCGGCGAGACGTTCGGCGCCGGCGGCGCCGGCATCATTCTGCAAACCGATCACGTCGCCACGGCCGACGCAACACAACCGCGTGGCACCCTGGCCGAGTGGCAAGAGCACGTCGCACGCTTTGCGATCGGCAATCACCGGCTCGGCCTGTTCATCGATGCGGCCTTTGCTGGGCCGTTGCTGGACGTGACCAGCGAACCGAGCGGCGGCCTACATCTTCACGGCGGATCACAGACCGGCAAAACAACCGTGCTGGGCTGCGCGGCGAGTGTGTGGGGCAAGGCGGACACCAGCGGCCAGATCAGGACATGGCGCGCGACCTCGAACGGCATGGAAGGCGTGGCGGCCGAGACGTGCGACGCTCTGTTGTCGCTGGACGAAATCAGCATGGTAGACCCACGCGAAGCCGGCGAAATTGTCTACAGCCTGGCAAACGAAACAGGCAAGGCAAGGGCATCGCGGGATGGCTCTGCACGCCCCCGGCGCACCTGGCGCACGGTTTTCGTTTCCACTGGCGAGATTCCACTGTCAACCAAAATGGGCGAACGCGGCGAGGCGCCGACAGCCGGCCAGGATGTACGATTGGCGAACGTCACGGCGGACGCTGGCGCGGGCCTCGGCGTGTTTCAGAAGCTACACGGCAAAGCGGACGCCGCGGCGCTGGCGGTGCATCTACGGGAGGCGACGCGCAGCTACTATGGCACGGCGGCAAGGGCCTTCCTTGATAAGCTGGCGCAAGAGCGGGCGACCGATCCCGAGGGCCTGATTGCGCTGATCGCGGGGCTGCGCCGGACCTTCCTCTCCAAGATGCTGCCAGGCGATGCGGACGGCCAGGTTATCAGTGTGGCCCGCCGCTTCGCGTTGTTCGCCGCGGCGGGCGAGCTGGCCCGCGTGTTCGGCGTTCTGCCCTGGCCTGAGAGCGAGGCGATGAACGCGGCGGCGGCTGGGCTGAAAGCCTGGATCAAAGCGCGCGGAGGCGCCGGGGCGGGCGAGGATACGCAGGCAATCGCGACCGTGCGGCGCTTCATAGAGCAATTCGAGGAATCGCGTTTTACGTTGCTGCAAGCCGCTCCGGCACAATCGGGCGCCAACGAGATGCGAGCCGGCCGCCAGATAATCAACCGCGTTGGCTTCCGGCGTGAGACGGCGGACGGCGGCCTATTCCTGATCTTCCGCGAGTCGTGGCGGATGGAGGTATGCAAGGGCCTTGATCCAGCGCGGGCCGCGGCTGCACTCCATGCGGCTGGCTATCTCGACAAAGGCGACGGCAAGAACTGGCCGAAAAAACAGCGCATCCCCGATCTGGGCGACACGCGGCTCTATACCGTCAAGGGCGCGATCCTACAGGGCGACGCATGACCGACGCCGCGGCCCGGTTTGCAGCCCGCTACGGTGCGACTCTGCCGCACGACTGGACGCCATCCGAGCTTGACGACGGCGCGGCGGCGGACGATCGGCCGCCAATCCCGCCCGGCATTCCGCCTAAGCCGCCGCCGGCACCTAACCCGATGGGACAAGCCTGGTTTGACGACCTGGCCCTAGAAGCGGTGGCACTACTCGGCGCCGATCGCGCGGCCGACTGGTTGAACAACCCCACCATCACCTGCGACTATTCCCCCGCCGCATTCCCTGGCACCCCCACCGCGGGCGAGCTGGCCGCTTTCCGATACGAATTGGCGTTTTCCGCCCGGTTGCAGGCTTCCGGGGGCACTGCGAAGGCCGATTGAGCGGCAAAAATGCCGGCGCCGGGCCTCTATAGCCCTCGCACGTCGGAAACGTCGGCGCCGTTCTCCGGGGCAGGATTTCCGACCGTTTCCGACCGACCCGACTCCTGTTTCCGACCAAATTCCTCAATTATATCAACGATGTTCCGACCTTTCCGACCTTTCCGACCATTTTGGAAGAGAGGGTCAGGGCGGGAGCGGGATTTGTGGCAGCGCGGGCAGCTTCACGCGACCTCTCTCTCCCCAAAACGGTCGGAAAGTCGGAAATACACCATATACACAACAAAAAAGGGCGGATTCCCGCTGCTTTGCAGGCCAAAAATGTTTCCGACCGGCGAGTCGGAAACGCTCGGAAAGGTCGGAAACACACAACACCACGTCAGCCGGGCCGAGCGGCGCGAGCTGACCGGAAACGCTTGTGCTGATTTCGGCGCAACCGATACTGCAATGGATCGCGCTCGCCGAGCTGGCCTGAAAATGCAGGCGTATTGCAGGTTTCCGAAAAGACGCTTTCCGAAATGCGCCTTTTGCTTCCGATAACCAGCCTTCCCGGAAGCAATCCGGTGCCCTACGAAACCCGCCGCAACCCAAAGCAACGCCTAGCAACTCACTGCAATAGATAGCAAGTCTAGACGTACTTGTTTCAGCGCCAGCACGGGTTTTTCTGGACTATCCCGCATTATCAGACTATATACAGGGCATGGAACAGACCTCAACCGCGAAGGTTCCGACCTGCATTGGACTGCCGCCCGATCTGCGCGACCGGATGGACGCCGCCGCCGCCGCGATGGAGCGCCCCCGGTCATGGATCGCGACAAAAGCGATAGAGCGGTTCCTCGCCGAAATCTTAGCCCCCATTCCGCGCCGGGAAGTCATGCCACCCGACGCGGATGGCGTGCCAGCCTGCGCGTGCGCGGCGGTTGCGCCCGCCGCCCGCGATACGAGCGCCGTTGCCCCTTCCATCGGCGCTGCGTCGCGGGCGGCGAGTTTTTCACCTGTCAAGGACACCAAAATGGACAATCCGCAGTCTGCGCCGAAGCCGCCGCCGACTCCCGCCTCGGCGCTGTGCGACGCGCTGGACCTTCACGCCGATGCCCTCGCCCGCGCGCAGGCGACACACCGCGAAAAAGCCGATGCAGCCGAGCGGGCGCGCGCCGACACGGCGCAGCGCATCGCCGCGTCGCTGGGCTGCACCGATCAAGGGGGTCGATGATGGACGCCGCCGCGCGGCTGGACGCCTTGCAGCGACGGGTTGAACGGTTGGCCCAGCCGGTGGACGCCGCCGAGCGTGACGCCTTGGCACTAGCGCAGGCCCGCGCCGATAGCGCCTATGCGCATGCCGGCCAGGCGGTATCCCTGCCAGTGCCAGGCGAGAGTAGCCTGACCTATCGCCGCCGCCTGTTGGCGCCGCTGGCGGCTAGGTCGGACAGGTTCAAGGCGGCCAGCCTGGACAATCTCGACGTTTCGACGCTCGGCCCGATCGAGGAACTGGTCTATGCCGACGCTATCGCGAAGGCGAAACGTCCCGAAAACTATCAGCCGGGCGAACTGCGCGCGGTAACGACGGTCGAGGGCGGCCGGCCAATTACTCGATTTTATGGTGACATCGGCACGTGGATGGCCCCCTTCACCTTGCAAGGCGTCACCGCGCGAGTGAGCCGGGAGGGCGGTAAATGAACCTCGATACAATCAGCACACTGTCTCGCCTCGATCTGGCGCACCTCGAAAGTATGAGGGACCATTACAATGCCCTCGGCGATCACCAGAACGCCGCTGGCGTGGTCGCCGCTATTACCAGAATGGGCGCCGAACAGACGCAGGAACT
>PLTJ01000164.1 GCA_003164455.1 Acetobacteraceae bacterium | reverse complement strand
CCAGCGCGTGCCCGACCTCGGCATACAGGTGCAACTGGCGGAAATCCTGGGCGTGCTGCACCGCCTCATAACGCAACCCCCGCTCGGCATCGTCGGCGGCATGCTCCAGCGCCATCACCCGGTCCACCGCCACCAGGAAGTCGTCGGCNNGGGCGGCCGTGGGCGCCGCTGTCGGCCAGCAGTTCCATCAGGAACGCCGCTTCCTCCAACTGGTCGGCGGCGTCGTCGGCGGCCTCGACCAGGCGCAGAATGGACTCGTGATCGCGGCGGCGGCGCACCGCTTCGCGCACTTCCACCACCACCTGATCGGCATCGTGCTCGAAGCGGCTGGCCCGGCGGGCCCGGCGCCCCAGCCCGCCCTCGCCGGTCGCCGCTGCGGCGATGCCGTCGCGCACCAGGCAGGCGATTTCGAACACCAGCCCGGCATGCTCGGAGACCATGCGCAGCAGGCGGCGGCCCTCGTTGGAAAAATGCGTCTGCAATTCGGCCCGCACGCGATCGCGGATCAGCCCCTGCGACTGGCGCGCGCGCAACCCCTCGCTGGCCGCGCGCAGGACGAAGCGCACCAGTTCGGCGGCGGCGACGTCGCCCAGCACGTCGCACAGCCGGTCGCCGAANNTTGCGGGCGCGGTTCCAGTCGATCAGGAACACCAGCCGCGAACCGAGGAACTCCAGATACGCCAGCAGCCCGGCCTCGTCCGCCGCCTCCAGCCGCCCGACCGCCATGTGGAACGGCGCCCCCTCGGCCAGCCCCGCCACCAGGCGGGTCTGCGACGCGCCCCAGGACACCGGGAACCGCGCCAGCATGGTCTGGACGAATTGCAGCCGCGCCGGATGCACGTCGGTGTAGGTGATCTGGGCGGTCAGCCCCTCCACATGCACCACGATGACATGTGCGTCGGTGGTGCCGATGTCGTTCTGGATCACCAGCCGCTCGCCGGAGCGGGTCGCCGTGGTGGCCAGACCCGGATGGTCGAATTTCAACGGCGCGGTGCGGTTCAGCCCAGCCATGAAGGCATGCACCCGCGGCCGGTCGCAATCGGCCAGGCCATAGACCGCGGCCCCGTCCAGCGTCTCGCGCGCCAGCGCCGCCTGCAACTGATTCAGTGCCTTGTGCAGGTCCATGACCAACTGGTGCAGGCTGTCCCGGCCGGCCGGCGCCGCCTGCGTCATCGCCGCGATCGCGTGGGCGTCGACCAGGTCGTCCTCGGCCGCCGGCATCCCCGCCAGCAACGTCGCCAGCCGCGCATCGAAGGCGCCGCCCTCGAGCGGGGCCGCCATGACCTCGACCTCGTGTGCCAGACGCGCCAGCACGGCGGGCGCATTCGGGATCGACACCAGCGCGCCATGCGCCCGCGCGCCCGGCACGACCGCGTCCAGCGACGCATCCTCGATGCCGCAGGCCAGGCGCTCGCGCCGCAGATCGGCGGCGGCCTGGTCGGGATGCGCTGCCCGGCTCACTGCCATCTGCAACAGGCTGAACAGGAATTTGGCGCGGTCATTGGCGGCCAGGGCCGCATTGACCATGGCAGCACGCCGTAGATCGACCTCGCCGATGGCGTCCAGAACTTCGCTCTTCACGACAGCCTCCTGAGCCAACTCAGCGCCGATCCAGTGCCGGCCGCTTTGACCTGCGTCAAGGGCCTTACTTCGCCAGGCCCTCGCTTCGCGCCAGGGTCAGCGTGCTGCGGGCGTCATCCAGGGCGGCATAGAGCAGGCGTTGCAGTTCGGGGTATTCGCCGGGGTCGAAGACGTCGCGGTCGATCACCAGGTTGCGGTTGACCCGAATGCCGTCGCCGTCGCGTTCGTAGCGGGCGGTATAGTCCCCGGCCGCGGTATGCAGCGCCACGTCGGAGGGCAGCCGCGCGGCCGCGATCCCCGGCGGCAGGGCAATGTTCGTCGTCCAGCTCAGGTCGGCGGCGCCGACCAGCATCGGCGTGCGGCGGATGCCGTCGGCGGAAAGGTAGCGCCGCAACCGCCAGGCCGGCTCCAGGTCCGGGCCGTCCGGCACCGCGATGGCGGTCTCGGCGTCGCGCAGCGTCACCCCGTGCGGGCTGCGCCAGCGCGCACTGACCGCGAGCGGGGTGGCGAGGTCGCGCGGGTCGCTGGCCGCGAAGCTGCCGAAGCCGCCCTCCGGCGTGCTGAGCAACAGGCGTTCCATCAGGTCGCCCGGCGAGATGGCGTTCGCCAGGGTGGCCCGGACGGAGGTGTCCATGTTCGCCGACAAGGTCCAATGCGCCGTGCCCGCGATGGTGCCGTCGGCGTCGATGGCGATCTGGCTGACGATGGCGTAGCGGTGGCCGGCGGGCGTGGAGGCGGGCGTATGGGCGACCCGGCCGGTTTCGCTGGCGATCACCACCCGTTTGCCCGACAGCGTGCGATCCAGGCTGCCGAACGGGGCGTACGGGTCGGTCGGGTTCAGATAGAGGTCGTACGCCGGCAGATAGACGAGGACGTGGTTGAACTCGAAGGGATGGCCGAGCGGCAGATCGGCATAGCGGTTGCCCCATTGAATGAGGGCGGCCTGGCCGACGAGCCCGCGGGCAGCGAGCAGCGCCTGCATCAGCACCACGTGGTCCTTGCAGTCGCCGTAGCCGTTCTCCAGCACCTCGGCGGCGGCGTGCGGCACCAGGCCGTCGTTGGGGTTCAGCCACACCGCGATGTAGCGGATGTTGATGCTGACCCAGTCATAGAGGGCGCGGGCGGCGTCGAGCCCGGTGCGGTCACCGGCGATGGTCGCCGCCAGGGCGGCGATGGCGGGGGTGACGGCGGCACGATCCTGGCTCCGACGGTAATAGATGGCGCCGACCGACTCCAGGTCGGGCAGCGTCGTGGCCAGGAAGATCGGCTGGAAGTCGCTGGTATCGACGGCGCCGCGTTCGGGCTCCTGGCCGGCGGTGGGCGCCATCTCGGCGACGATGTGGCGGCGATCGCCGGCGATGGTGGTGCTGACCGTGACCGCGCCGCGGCTGGCCCAGCGCAGCGCGAGGTTGGCCGGCAGGTCGATCTCCAACCGGTCCTCCAGGCTCGGGTCTTCCAATTCGGCCTCGGACCAGGCGTTAAAGCCGAGCAGCGGCGGCGTGAACTGCTCCCGGCGGAACATCACGTGGGTGCGGCTGCCCGGGCGGAGCTGCGGATAGACGATGGTGGTGGTCAGGCTGCTGGTGAAGCCGGGTGCTTCCTGGCTGGCCGCCGAGGGCCGGGTGAAGCGGCTCTCCGGGCCAACCTGCAGGCGCGTCCCGTCGGGCTGGTCAACCCAGGCCTCCAGCACTTCCAGCCGCTGCTGATCGGGATAGTGGGTGATCGTCGAGCGGTCGCGCTGGCGGATGCCGCGATCGGTCAGCAGCGTGCGATCGACGGTGACCGTCTCGGTGTAGGTCTGGTCCTGGTTGACCGTGTCGATGACGTTCGCGCGGTCGACCCGGACATGCGCGACCGGCTCGGCATGGGCCGGGCCAGCCAGGGCGAACACCAGAAGGAACAGTCCGGGAAGCCAGAGGCGCATGGCTCGAACAGGCTCCGCGCAACCGAGTGCCGCGGACGTCATAACCAAACGGAGCTGGGAAGGCGATTCAGGTCAATACGCCGGCGATGCCGGGCGAGCGATCAGGCCGTCGCCAGGCGCTTCGCCTGGGCGCGCAGGATGCGCCGCTTCATTTCCTGGGCCTCGGGGGCCAGATTCCGGTTCGCGCTGCCGAGCAGGAAGGCGTCGATGCCGCCATTGTGCTCCACCGTGCGGATGGCGCGGGTGGACAGGCGCATGCTGACGGTGATGCCGAGGATGTCGGAAAGCATCGACGATACCTGCAGGTTGGGCAGGAAACGCCGGCGCGTCCTGTTGTTGGCGTGGCTGACATTGTTGCCGGACTGGACGCCCTTGCCGGTGATCTCGCAGCGCCGCGACATGGTGGAAACCCTTGAACGATCAAAAGGCGCACGGGCCTGCCCGCGCGCCGGGTGCATCGGAAGGGGCGGCTTATGGCCGATGCCCCCCGGCACGTCAAGCCAAAGGGCGCGAAAGCCTGATCCGGCGGTATATCACGTCCAAAAACAGTGAATACCAACAGATACTTGTCTGGCGCCGTGCAATGGAGTTTAACGCCAGCAACGCATAGGAGGCCGCCATGACCACTCCGCATCCCGAAACGCTCGCCCTGCACGCCGGCTGGCGTGCCGACCCCGCCACCACGGCGATCGCGGTGCCGATCTACCAGACCACCTCGTTCCAGTTTCACTCCGCCGAGCACGCCGCGAACCTGTTCGGGCTGACGGAGCTGGGCAACATCTATACCCGCATCATGAACCCGACGAACGACGTGCTGGAGAAGCGCGTCGCGGCGCTGGAGGGCGGGGTGGCGGCGCTGGCGGTGGCGTCGGGGCAGGCGGCCAGCGCCTTCGCGGTGAAGAACCTGGCGCGCGCCGGCGACAACATCGTCTCCTCCACCGATCTGTATGGCGGCACCTGGAACCTGTTCCAGAACCAGTTGAGGGACGAGGGCATCGAAGTGCGCTTCGTCGATCCCGCCGATCCCGAGGGGTTTGCCCGCGCCACCGACGACCGCACCCGCGCCTATTACGCCGAGACGCTGCCGAACCCGAAGCTCAGGGTGTTTCCGATCGCCGAGGTCGCCGCCATCGGCCGGCGCTTCGGCATTCCGCTGATCATGGACAACACCGCCGCCCCGATTCTGGTGAAGCCGCTCGAGCATGGCGCCGCGGTGGTGATGTACTCGCTGACCAAATACCTGGGCGGCCACGGCACCTCAATCGGCGGCATCATCGTCGATGGCGGCAATTTCGACTGGGAGGCCAACCCCGCGCGCCAGCCAGCGCTGAACACGCCCGACCCGACCTATCACGGCGCGGTGTGGACGCAGGCGGCCAAGCCGCTGGGGCCGATCGCCTACATCCTGAAGGCCCGGGTGACGCTGCTGCGCGACCTCGGCGCCGCCTTGAGCCCGTTCAACGCCTTCCTGATCCTGCAAGGCATCGAGACGGTGGTGCTGCGCATGAAGGCGCACAGCGAGAACGCGCTGGCGGTGGTGCGCTACCTGCAGGGCCGCAAGGAAGTGACCCGCGTCATCCACCCCTCCATCGCGACCGGGCAGGACGCCGAGCGGACGCGCAAGTACCTGCCGCACGGCCAGGGCGGGCTGGTCGGCTTCNNGCTTCGAACTGGCGGGCGGCGCGGAGGCCGGCCGGCGGTTCATCGACAGTCTCAAATTGATCTACCACACGGCCAATATCGGCGACGCGCGCAGCCTGGCCATCCATCCGGCCAGCACCACGCATTCGCAGCTCTCCGTCGAGGAGCAGGCGGCGACCGGCGTGTCGCCGGGCTATGTGCGGCTGTCCATCGGCATCGAGCACATCGACGACATCCTGGCCGATCTGGGCCAGGCGCTCGACGCCGCCGTGGGCTGAACCGAACCCGGACGCACGTGCCGCCCGGCATTCCCTGCCGGGCGGAGCGGGGCGGGGCACGGCGGATCCGGGCGGGCGCGGTTGGCACGGAATTTGCGGCTGCGGCGGCCTCACTCGTGGAGGATCAGGTCGTGTCGATTTCCGGTCTGGGCAGCGTGACCGGCGGGGCCACGGTCATCGCGGCCGCATCACCCCGCACCGCCGACTTCGAGCCGCAGATGGCGGCGCTGGGGCACGGCCGCGCCGGGCACGGTCCCCGCGCGCAGGGGACGGGCGCGTCGGCCGGTGCGGCGCCGGCCGCCAGCCTGGCCGACGATACCCGGGCGCTGGTGGGCGACGTGTTCGGGGCACTGGGCGCCGACACGCCGAGCCAAACGACCGCCCGGCAGGCGGTGGAGGCGTACCGTCGGACGAACTGACACGGGTTAACAACTTATTGAGCAGGCCGCGTTAATCCTGCCTTGGGCGAGAGGCAGCGAGACGCCGCGTAATCTCGCCGGTGGATGTGTCAAAACAATAGTCATTCGTGGTGGATTTTGTCTATTAATGCGCCCCGAGCAGGGTGACGGACGGAGTCCATGGCAGTCTACGCAATCACTGGCGGCGCGGGTTTCATCGGCTCCCACCTCGCCGACGATCTGTTGGCGGATGGGCACCATGTCCGTGTGCTCGACGATCTCTCGACCGGCCGGCGCTCCCAGGTCGATTCCCGATCCGACCTGATCGTTGCCGACGTGTGCGATACCGCTGCGCTGGCCCGCCTGCTCGACGGCGCCGATGCGGTATTCCATCTGGCGGCCATCGCCTCGGTGATCCGTTCGAACGAGGACTGGATCGGCACCAACCGGGTCAACCTGGGCGGCACCGTGGCGGTGCTGGAGGTGGCGCGCCGCGCCGGCGGCATTCCGGTGGTCTATGCCTCCTCGGCGGCGATCTACGGCAACCAGCCGGGCCCGGCCGACGAGGCGCTGACCCCGGCGCCGCGCAGCGCCTACGGCGCCGACAAGTTCGGCTCGGAAATGCATGCCGGCATCGCCTTCAGCGTCCATGCCGTGCCGACGTTCGGCGTGCGCTTCTTCAACGTCTACGGGCCGCGCCAGGACCCGCGTTCGCCCTATTCCGGCGTGATCTCCATTTTTGCCGAGCGGATCGCCCATCAGGAGCGGCTGGTTATCCACGGAGACGGCCGGCAGTTGCGCGACTTTGTCTATGTGGACGACGCGGTTCGCCATTTACGCGCCGGGCTGCGCCTGCTGCAGGACGCGCCACGGGCCGCGGTGGTGAATGTCTGCACGGGCAGCGGCACCAGCATCCTGGAACTGGCGCGCACGATCGGGCAGATCAGCGGCAAGCGGCCCGACATCGAGTTCGCGCCGGCGCGCGAGGGCGACATCCGCCTCTCGATCGGCGATCCCGCGCGGGCCCGGGCGCTGCTCGGAATTTCGGCCAACACGTCACTGCAGGACGGCTTGGCCGCGACGCTGGCCAGCAAACTCCCGATCGCCGTCTGACCCGGGGGGGCTGGTGCGAGAGGGGGGATTCGAACCCCCATGGCCTACACCGGTCGATTTTGAGTCGACTGCGTCTACCGTTCCGCCACTCTCGCGCCGGCTCGGAGCATACAGCAACCGCGCCTGTGCGCCAGACCGGGCAAACGCAAACAGCGGCGCCCCAGCCCTTGCTTCCTTGCTTACCCGGTTTGCACGGATGAGCGTTTGCGTCGTGTGGGCCGGTTCGCTATAGGGGCGCGCACCAACCTGATCCCGGATAGCTCAGTTGGTAGAGCAAGCGGCTGTTAACCGCTGGGTCGTAGGTTCGAGTCCTACTCCGGGAGCCAGTTTTTCAGCATTCCTGCGGGTTTCAGGGGCGGTCTGGCGGCGGTCCCTCCATCTATCCCGCCACCCGAGGGCGAATGCGCCCGGCAGGAAAATCCCTTCGATTCCTGGCTCCTCGATGTTAGGCTACCGCCATGGTGCGACGGATTGCCAACCTGGTAATTGCTGCCGTGATGGTCTGTGCCCTGATTGGCGCGGGCCTGACGCGGGGCATGACGGCTGCCCAGGCGGCCCCGTCGACCATGGTCACCATGACCCACCATGAGCATCCTTGCGAGCCGATGGCATCGCATGGGCGCCCGATGTCGCCTGACAAGCAGTCGCTTCCTGCATGCATGACCGACCTCGGATGTCTGCTCATTGTCGGGATTCCGGCAACGCCGACCCGTGTGTTTGAGCATGTCTCCTGGGGTTCAGTTACATACTGGCCCCACACCACCGTCGTTCAGGGCATCACGTCCGAACCCATTCTCGGCCCTCCCATCCGTCTCATCTGAGGTGAGTCGCCTGCGCGTCCCTGGACCGCAGGCAGGCGTGCCTTCTCCGTTCGCCTTCGAGCCGTCCAATCGTCGCGGTCGCACCCGCGCCGTCTTGAACCTTGGCCGAGGGCAACGGAGCCCCCCGATCTCAGATGCAATAGCCGCCGTCGCTACGGCGGCCGACCGAATGGATCATGACAATGCTCCGCAACACCTTGCGCGGCGTGGCCTTCGCCGCCGCGGCCACTCTCGTGCTCACCCTCTCCGGCCCGGCGGCCTTCGCCGCGGCCAGTGACTATCGCTTCGACCTCGTCAGTGCCCGCCCAGCGGGTTCCGGCCAGACCGACGTGACGCTTCGCCTGGTTCACCTGCCCGACGCCAAGCCCGTACCGGGTGCCGTCATTTTTCAGCCTCAGGTGGTGATGGCGGGCATGGAGAGCATGCCCGGCAACGCCACGGTCGAACCGGGCCAACAGCCCGGCACGTACGTTCTCCACGCCGCCACCAGCATGGCCGGACCTTCGACTCTGCGACTGTCGGCCAAGGTGCAGGGCGAGACGGAGACTGTGCGGGCGGCGGTCGCCTTCGAGGCGGCCAAGTGAGATGCCGAGCTTCACACGTGGGCTGGCAAAGCCCGAGCCGCCCGCCCTGCGCGTAGCCGCACTGGGCATCACGCTGGCCCTGGCGCTCGGCTGGAGCGCCACCGGCCTGGCTCAGTCACGGTCCGCTCCCCCAGACCCGGCGGCAGGCGTTCCCGGCGCGACGCTGGAGAGCGTGCTGTCGGTAGCCCGCCAACTGAGCCCGGAGCGCGCCGCCCGCGCGCTCGACACGGAAGCCGCCCAGGCCAGGGTGATGATCGCCGGTTCGCTGCCCGACCCGAAGATGCAGGTGATGTCGGACGACGCCGACCGCACCTCCGGTCCCCGGTTGAACCGGATGACCTACAGCTTCGAGCAGGACATCCCGCTCTGGGGCAGGCGCGGTCTCCGCCGCGACGCCGCCCAGGCGGAGGTCGGGCAGATGCAGGCCCTGGCCCGCGGCGCCGATGTGGAACTGGCCGAACGGGTGAAAGTCGCCTTCGCCCGCTACTACGCCGCCTACCAGGCGGTCCACCGGACGGAGGATCTGCACAAGGCCATCCACGCCGTCGCGGAGGTCGCGCGTGGACGCTATGCCCAGGGCCGCGGCGAGCAACAGGACGTGTTCCGCGCCGAGATGGACACGACCCGCGTTGCAACGGACATCGTCCGTCTCGATGCCGACCTGAAGACGGCGCAGGGCCAGTTGAACGCGCTCCTGCTTCGTTCAGCGAGCGCGCCGCTGGCGCCGCCCGAACGCCTGCGGCCTCTCCCGGACCTCCGCAACCCCGACGTTGCCCGGCTCCTTGGCCGCGCCCAGCAGGCCAATCCAGGGCTCGCAGCCGATGCCGCCGCGCTCAGCGGGGCCGAAGCGAACCGAAAGCTCGCCGACAAGACCTGGTACCCGGACATCACGCTGGGCGCGGGCGCGATCCAGCGGCCGGGCTGGGGGCCACCCGGCTACCAGGCATGGGTCGCCGTCAAGGTCCCGCTGCAATGGGGGCTGCACGAAGGCGAGATCCGCCAGGCCGCCGCCCAGGCACAGGCCGCCGAGGCCCGGCTGGGCGTACGCGAGCAGCAGATCCGCGGCGACCTCGTCGAGGCGGTCGTGGGGTTCGAGGGCAGCCGACAGACCGCTGACCTCATTCGCCGCCAGTTGTTGCCGCAGGCGGAAGCTCTGGTGCGCTCCGGCGCTGCCAGCTACGCCGTGGACCGAACGGATCTTGTGAGCGTGCTGCGCAACGAGCACGACCTCTCCGACATCCGCCTGCAGCTCCTCGCCGCCGAATTCGATGGCCAGCGCCAACTGGCCGCGATCGAGCGCCTGATCGGAGGTGACCTGTGAACCCCCGTCACATCGCCTGGCTGCTCGGCGTTCCTGCGCTTGCGGGGGCTGCCGCGCTCGGGGTGCGCTGGCTGGATGGGCGAACGACATCCGCCATCGCCCCTGTTGTGATCTCGCAAGCCGCCGCGGAAACTCCGGCAACCCCAGGCCATAGCCGCATTCTTTACTATCGCAACGCGATGGGCCTGCCCGACACCTCGCCGGTGCCCAAGAAGGACTCGATGGGCATGGACTACGTGCCCGTCACCGAAGACGAAGCCAACCAGCCCGCCGGCACGGTCACCATCAGCCCGGAGCGGGTGCAGATGCTCGGTGTCCGCACCGAAGCGGCCAGCCCAAGGACGATGACGCGGACTGTCCGTGCCGTCGGCACGGTCGCCGTGGACGAGCGGCGCCTCGCCGTGGTGGCTCCTCGCTTTGAAGGTTGGATCGAGCGCCTTTTCGTCAACGAGACCGGGCAGACCGTGCGGCGCGGGCAGCCGCTCTTTCAGGTCTACAGCCCCGAACTGGCGGCAACCGCACAGGAAGCGGCGATCGCCCGCCGGGCGCAGGCCGACATGGCGCAAGCCGACCCGGCCGTCCGTCAAACCATGGCGGGCATTGCCGCGGCCGCGGGCGCCCGGCTGCATAACTTCGGGATCGGTCCCCGATCAGGGTCCAGCTTCACCCTGACATCGCCAATGGACGGTGTGGTGCTCGAGAAGAACGCAATCCAGGGCATGCGCTTCGCCCCAGGCGACGCCCTTTACCGCATCGCCGATCTCTCGAACGTCTGGTTGCTCGCCGACGTGTTCGAGCGGGATCTTGGCCAGGTACAGCCCGGCCAGGATGCCAACATAACCCTCACCGCCTACCCCGACCGCCCGTTCACCGGAAAAGTCACTTTCATCTACCCGACCCTGAACGCCACCACCCGAACGGGTAAAGTACGGATCGAGATCCCCAACCCGGAGCAACTGCTCAAGCCGGATATGTACGCCACCGTCGAAATCGCGGCGAATGCGGCCTCGGCTCCGGTGCTGGCGGTGCCGGAGTCAGCGGTGCTCGACAGCGGGACTCAGCAAGCGGCCCTCGTCGAACGTTCTCCCGGTCATTACGAGCCGCGTGTCGTCGTGATCGGAGCACGGGCCAATGGGTTCGTCGAAATTCGCAGCGGCGTCAGCGCGGGTGAGAAGGTCGTGGTAGGAGCGAATTTCCTCATCGACGCGGAAAGCAACCTGCGTGCTGCCCTGCAATCCTTCACCGGCGCCAAACCTGCCAGCGGGCAGGAGAAGGCCCGATGATCGCGTATGTCATTCGCTGGTCGGTGGCGAACCGGTTCCTCATCCTGCTCGGCACGCTGTTCATCATCGGCGCCGGCGTCTGGGCGGTGCGCAACACACCGCTCGATGCCATCCCCGACCTCTCCGACGTACAGGTTATCGTCTACACCGACTATCCCGGCCAGGCGCCGCAAGTGGTCGAGGACCAAGTCACCTATCCGCTCACCACGGCGCTGCTGACGGTGCCGAAATCCAAGACAGTGCGTGGCTTTTCCTTCTTCGGCTCGTCCTTCGTCTACGTCGTGTTCGAGGACGGCACCGACCTCTACTGGGCACGCAGCCGTGTGCTCGAATACCTCAGCCAGGCCACGCAACGGCTGCCGCCTGGCGTCACGCCGTCCCTTGGTCCCGACGCGACCGGGGTCGGCTGGGTCTACGAGTACGTCGTCACCGGAGCCCAACGCACGCTCGCTGAGTTGCGCTCCATTCAGGATTGGTTCCTGCGGTTTCAGCTTTCCCGGGCCGACGGCGTCGCGGAAGTCGCTGGTCTCGGCGGCTTCGTGCAGCAGTACCAGGTCGTCATCGATCCGCAGAAGTTGCAGGCCTACGGCATCCCATTGTCGAAGGTCACGGACGCCATCCGCAGCAGCAATCGCGATGTCGGTGGTCGTTCGATCGAGATGTCCGAGACCGAGTACCTCGTGCGTGGCCGCGGCTATCTGCGCGGGGCAAGCGACATCGAGCAGATCGTTCTGACCGTGCTGAACGGCGTTCCGGTACGCCTGCGTGACCTTGCCCGTGTCGAACTCGGCCCCGACGAGCGCCGCGGCATCGCCGAGCTCAACGGCCAAGGCGAAGTCGTGAGCGGCATCGTGTTACAGCGCGAGGGCCAGAACGCGCTGGCCGTCATCCGCAGCGTCAAGCAGCGCCTGGCGGAAGTTGCCGGAAGCTTGCCGGAGGGTGTGACCGTGTCGCCGGTATATGACCGCTCCGACCTGATCCTGCGTGCCATCGACACGCTGAAGCACACGCTGCTTGAGGAAAGCGGCATCGTCGCCCTGGTCTGTGTGGTGTTCCTGCTGCACGTGCGCAGCGCGCTGGTCGCCATCGTCATGCTGCCGGTGGGCGTCCTCATCGCCATGACGCTGCTGCACCTGCTGGGACTCACGTCGAACATCATGAGCCTCGGCGGCATCGCCATTGCGCTGGGCGCCATGGTGGACGCGGCCATCGTGATGATCGAGAACGCCCACAAGCGCCTTGAGCGCGCGCCGCCCGGTGCCTCACGCATCAAGGTGCTGACCGAGGCGGCGATCGAGGTCGGCCCTGCGCTGTTCTTCAGTCTCGCCGTCATCACCGTCTCCTTCCTGCCGGTGTTCACGCTGG
>PLTJ01000189.1 GCA_003164455.1 Acetobacteraceae bacterium | reverse complement strand
GATCCCGCCGATCGCCGGCCGCGCCCAGCCCGGCACGCGGCTGCGGCGGAAGGCTTCCTCGGTCAGGGTGACGCCGCGCATGATGGCGATGCCGCCGAGGGCGCAGATCATGCCCAGCGCCAGGATAGGCAGGTAGGCGGTCGGATCGATCGCCGTGGGAACGCGGATGTCGAAGCCGTATTCCTCCGGGATCAGCATGCGCACCACCGAGACGGCGCTGATCGCCGACACCACCACCGGCGCCATGGTGGCCAGCGAGTAGGTGCCGATGACCAGCTCGAAGGCGTAGAAGGCGCCGGTCAGGGGGGCNNGCGTAGCCCGCCTCCAGCCCGACCGAGGCGCCGCTGCCGTTCGACAGCATGGTCTGGCCGACCAGGATGAGGCTGTCGTTCATCGACATCCGCCCGCCGTAGAGCGCGTTCGCCTCGATCGGGTCAACCGGCCGCCGTGGCCACCAGCGGGCGAGCGCCAGCCCGGTGAGGCCCATCAGCACCCCGCCGACGGTGGGCACGACCATGGCCCGCCAGGCCGCGATGTCGACCTGGCCGGACAGCCGCTCATAGGGGCCGAGGACGAACAGCACGCGGTGCATCTCTTGCGTGATCTGGGTCATGGCGGTGACGCACAGCCCGGCGAACAGGCCGAGCACGGCGGCCAGCATCACCAGCCAGATTTCGTCGGCGCGCACCAGGGCGCGCAGCGTTTGCGGGACGTGCAGGACCCAGTCGTTGATCCGGCGGTGGTGGCGGCCGATGGTGGGTATGCCGACGCTCGGCAGGTGCAGCCGGGAGCGCGGACGCGGTTCATCCGCTCCCGCGTCGCGGAAGCGGTTCCAAAAGCGCCGCCCCGGAAAACTCCCCATTCGAATCGGCCCGGTGCTTGCCGCCGTTAACGATGCGGACCCCATCCGGCCGCAATCACGCAAGGCGTCATGCCTGCTTAGATGGGCCGGATGGACCGTTCAGATCAACGGGTTCGACAGACGATCCGCCTTGGATTCGCGTAACGAAATGGTGACGTTGCGCATTTGTCATGCCGATCAGGCCAAACCGCGCTCCTGGCGGGTCGCCTCGAGGTCATCGGCGACGAAGGCGCGCACCAGTTCGACCAGCGGTTCGTGCGCCTGAAAGCCGAGCGAACGCGCGCGCAACTGCTCGAAGGTGGCCGGCCAGCCCGCCACGATCTTCTCGATATCCGGGTCGAAAACGCGGCGCACCAGCGCGGAGGCGCCCGGACGCACGGCGTCCAGCGCGTTCAGGATGCTGGCCACGGTCACGCTCAGGCCCGGCGGGTTGATGCCCCGGTCCACGCCCATCGTGGTGGTCGCGATGCTGGCCGCGTGCAGCAGCCAGTCCACGGCCCGGCGGGGGCTGGCGATCCAGACCACGAAGTCGGGCGGCACCGGCAGGTCGGTGGCCAGCCCGAGCAGCGGCTCGCGGACGATGCCCGAGAAGAAACCACTGGCCGCCTTGTTGGGCCGGCCCGGCCGGACGACGACGGTGGGCAGGCGCAGGTTGACCGCATCGAGGAAGCCGCGCCTTGAGGCATCCGCCAGGAACAGCTCGGCCGCCGCTTTCTGCGACCCGTAGCTGTTGGCCGGCACCTGGCGCGCGTCGTCGGCGAGTTTGGCCGCCTGGCCGCCGCTGAAGCTGGCCACGCTGCTGGTGAACACCACGCGCGGCGGCGTCGCCAGGCGCCGGCAGCGATCGATGACGGCTTCGGTGCCGTGCACGTTCACCCGCCGGCCGAGTTCGTAATCGGCCTCGGCCGCGGCGCTGACCACGGCGGCGAGGTGGAACACCACATCGGTGCCGTCCGGGATCGCGGCATCCGGCAGCGCGGCGATATCGCCGCCGACGCAGTGCACCGGGAACCGGGCGGCGGGGGCCGTCGGCGGGACGATGTCGAACAGGCTCAGCGCGGTGATGTCGCGCCCGCCCAACTGGCCGTCGGCCGCCAGTCGTGCCGCGACCTTGCGGCCGAGAAACCCGCTGCCGCCGAGGATGCTGATGTGCATGGACTCTTCCTGCCCGTTGTTGCGTTCACCGCAACACAGACGCACGGGGCGGCCAAGAGTTCAAGTGAAGGAAGACGATCTTGCTTCACCGGATGGCGCCGCCTACCGTCCGCCTCCGTTCGGCATGGAGGGGCAGCGTGAACATCCTGTCGATCCAGTCCTGGGTCGCCTACGGCCATGTCGGCAATGCCGCCGCCGTCTTTCCGTTGCAGCGGCTGGGCGTCGAGGTCTGGGCGGTCAACACCGTGCAGTTCTCCAACCACACGGGCTACGGGGCCTGGACCGGGCAGGTGTTCACCGGCGCCGAGATCGCTGCCGTCATCGACGGCATCGCGGCGCGCGGGGTGCTGGCGTGCTGCGATGCCGTGCTGTCCGGTTACATGGGCGACGCCGGTATCGGCACCGCCATCCTGGACGCGGTGGCGCGGGTGCGGGCGGCTTCCCCTGCCGCCGTCTATTGCTGCGATCCGGTGATCGGCGATGAGGGGGAGGGGGTGTACGTCCGCCCCGGCATTCCCGCCTTCATGCGCGACCACGCCCTGCCCGCCGCCGACCTCGCCACCCCCAACCTGTTCGAGCTGGAGTATCTGACCGGGCAGACCGCGCGCACGCTGGCGGCCGCCAAGCAGGCGGTGACGCGGCTGCAGGCCGGCATGCGGGCGGACGGCCCGCGCAGCGTGCTGGTCACCAGCCTGCGCACCGAGGCCACGCCGGACGATGCGATCGACATGCTGGTGGGCGAGGGCGGCGCCTTTTACCTGCTGCGGACGCCGAAGCTGGCGCTCACCGTCAACGGGGCCGGCGACGCCCTGGCGGCATTGTATCTCTATCACCGGCTGGCCACCGGCAGCGCCGGCGCGGCATTGTCGTTGGCCGGATCGTCGATTCACGGCGTGCTGGCGCGCACGGTGGCGGCGGCGGGGCGGGAAATCCTGATGGTGGCGGCGCAGGACGAATTCGTGCGGCCATCGGTGTGCTACCAGGCGGTGACGGTCTGAAGCGGCCGCGCGCGTTGCCTTGCTGCTGCCCTGTTTGCCGCGCCAGCATGTACGGGTAATCCGGGAGATCATATGGTTGGCGCACTGCCCATCCTGAGCCTCTACACCCGGGCGCTTTCCGGCCTCGCCCGCAACCGGGGGCTGGCGGCCATGCTCGCGCTCGCCAATCTCGCCGTTGCCGGCTTCCAGTTCGTCGACCCGGTGCTGTTCGGCCGCGTCATCCAGATGCTGTCGGACTCCGACAAGCTCGGCACCGCGGAGCTTTGGAGCCGGGCCGCCACGCTGCTCGGGATCTGGGCCGCGGTCGGGGTGGCCGGCATCGCCGCCAACATCGTCGCCGCGTTGCAGGCCGAGCGCTTGGCCCATCGCAACCGGCTGGATGCGATGCGACGGTTCTACGAGCACGTGCTCGGGCTGCCGCTCGCTTTCCACGGCGAGGCGCATTCGGGCCGGATGGTCAAGATCATGCTGGCCGGGGCCGATGCCGTTTTCTGGCTGTGGCTGACCTTTTTCCGCGAACAATTCGCCACCTTGATCGGCTTTGTCGTGCTGCTGCCGCTGACGGTGTTCCTCAACTGGCGCCTGGCGATCGCGCTGGTGGTGCTGGTGGTGCTGTTCTGCGTCATGACCGCGCTGGTCATCCGCCACACCGAGGCCGGCCAGTTGCGCGCCCAGCGCTACCAGATCCAACTCGCCAGCACCGCCCAGGACGCGCTGGCCAATGTCATGCTGGTGCAGTCCTTCACCCGGCTCGCCGCCGAGACCCGGCTGTTCGGCGACATCATGCGCCAGGTCATCGTCCACCAGTTCCCGGTGCTGAACTGGTGGGCGGTGTTCAATGTGATGAACCGCGCCTCCAGCACCGTCGCGATCATTTCCATCGTCGTGCTCGGCACCCTGCTGCATACGCGCGGCCAGGCCAGCGTCGGCGAG
>PLTJ01000205.1 GCA_003164455.1 Acetobacteraceae bacterium | reverse complement strand
CCCACCAGGCCACCGTGCCGCCCCAACAGTAGCCGATGATGCCGAGGCTGCGTTCGCCCAGCGCGTCGGCCGCCGCCTCGATGTCGGCCAATGCCGCGGCATCGGACACTTTCGCCCGCAGGTCGCGCCCGCGCGCGACGCCGTCGGGTCCGTAGCCCAGTTCGACCCCCTGTTCGGCGCGGTCGAACAGGGCCGGCGCGACCACGGCGTAGCCGGACGCCGCGAAGGCGTCGCAGACCCGGCGCATGTGGCTGTTCACGCCAAAGATTTCCTGCACCACCACGAGGCCGTGCGTGGCGGCGTCGGGACCGGCCCGGTAGGCCGAGAATTGGTGGCCGTCGGCGGCCTTCAGCCGGATGGTGCCGGTCATGGCGTGCTCCCCTTGCTTGACGGTATGTCTTCCCCTCAGAATGGTGTCATGGGTGAGATCGTCAACCTCAGGCAGGCCCGCAAACGTCAGGAGCGGGCGCGCCACGAGATCGAGGCAGCGGCTAACCGCGTCCGCTACGGCCGCACGGCGGCCGAGAAGCGGACCGACGCGCTGGAAACCGGGCGCCGTGAGCGCGCCCAGGACGGTGCCCGCCTGGACCCCGAGCCGAAGGAGAGTTGAGATGCCGGAAGTCTATGTCCACCTGGTCGAGGGCCGCACGATCGAGCAGAAGCGTGCCCTGGTGGCCGACATCACCGCCGCGGTGGTGCAGCACATCAAGGTCCCGCCCGAGGCGGTGATGGTCGAGATCCTCGACGTGCCGCGCCACAACAAGGCCAAGGCCGGGGTGCTGTTCAGCGACCGTTAGAGCGTGATCGCCCGAATCGGAATCGGCCGAGGGCGTGAATCACGCGATCAAACAAAAAGCTGGAGCGGGATGACTTCGCCTACCAGAAGTCATCCCGCTCCAGCCGGTCACTTCGCGTCGAGCGGCACCGCCGTCACGCTGTTGAACGCGGCGCCGCCGGTGCCCACGCTCATCGTCGACCACACCAGATAGACGATCACCCGTTTGTCCGCGTCGTACATCCGCGACACCCGGACTTCCTTGAAGAACGGGCTCATTTTCTCGCCGAACACCACTTCGCTTTTCGGCAGGCCGCCGCCGCGCACGCTGACCGGGCCGGTGGCGCGGCAGGCGATCGAGTACCGGTTGGGGTCGGTGGCCAGCCCGAGCGACCCCGCCACTCCGCCGGTCTCGGCGCGCGACACGTAGCAACTCACCCCGTCCACCCGCGGGTCGTCGTAGCGATCCACCACCACCCGGTCGTTGCGGCCGACCAGGCGGAAGGTGGTGTCGACCTCGCCGATGCGCGCCTGGGCGCGGGCCGCCAGGGGGAACAGCAGCATCACGGCGGCGATCGGAGCCAGCAAGCGGATCATGGGGCCTCCTGTGGCGGAACGTCGGGCCGCGCGAAGCGGACGAACGAGGCCGCGAGGATTCGGTACACCGCGCGCTTGAAGTCCACCGCCAGCGCCTCCAACTCGGTCAGCTCTGCCCAGCGCCAGGCGTCGAACTCGGGGTGCGGATCGGCGTCCAGCCGGATCTCGTCGTCGCGGCCCAGGAAGCGCAAGGCGAACCAGCGTTGCTTCTGCCCCCGATAGCGCCCGTGCAACGCCCGTCCCAGCAGCGCATCGGGCAGTTCATAGGTCAGCCAGTCCGGGTGCTCGCCGATGATCTCGGCGCGCGCGGTGCCGATTTCCTCGGCGAGTTCGCGCAAGACCGCCATCGCCGGGTCCTCGCCGGCATCGATGCCGCCTTGCGGCAACTGCCAGCCGCCCGGCGTGCCCTCGGCGTTCGGCAGATCGGCGCGGCGGGCCACCAGCACGCGCCCGGCCCTGCTGAACAGCACCGCGCCGACATTGGCCCGGTACGGCAGGCGCTCGCGCAGGGCGGATGGGGTCATGGCGGTTTGACCGGTGGGCCGGAAACGGGCGGCGGGGCAGGGGGCGGCACCAGGGCGCTCACCGGCACCAGATCGATGCCGCGCGAGGCCAGCGCGGCGGCCCAGGCCTGCAGCCGGTCCACCGTCACCGGGTCGGGCCGCCCGGCGAGCCCGAGCGCGCTGCCGCGGTCGCGCGCCAGTTGCTCCAGTTGCACCAGCCGGGCCTCGATTTCCGGGCGCCCCGGCAGGTCATCGATCACCACGTCGGCGACGCGCAGGCCGGGCTGCGGCGGCAGCGGACCGGCAAGCTGCGCCGGCGACGGGCGCGGCTCGATATACAGCAGGCCGCGCGCGGCCAGTTCCTCCAGCACCGGCGGCATCTGCTCGCCGGCGGCGAACCGCTCGCCCATCAGGCCGCTCATCGCCGCCGTCGCGCCGACGTAGCCGGCGATGCGCGACAAGGCCCAGACCAGGCGCTCGTGGTTCTGCGCCGGCGCCAGCCCGGTCAGCAGCGCGTGGTCGCCGGCGTCGTTCAGCGGGTAGCCGAGCGGCTCCATCGGGATCGACACCAGCGTCTCGTGGCCGGCGGTGCGCGCCATCTCCAGCAGCGGGCCGGGCCGCACCGCATAGGGCGAGAAGGCCAGCGAGATCGCCGCCGGGGTGGCGCGGATCGCGCCCTCGCTGTCGGTCTCCGCCATGCCGATGCCGGCCAGCAGCACGGCCACGCGCGGCCGGGTATCGGCGGCGTCGAACGGGGCGGCATAGGCCTGCACCGGCATCCGCCCGTCCGGGCCGATACGCGGCAGCACGGCGCCCGCCACCTCCGGGCTCGGTTCCTGCAGGGCGGCGATCGGGGCCGGGATGCCGGCGGCCT
>PLTJ01000036.1 GCA_003164455.1 Acetobacteraceae bacterium | reverse complement strand
ACGGCGTGTCGGTGGCGCCGTACAGTGCCAGCGCCAGCGGCACCGCGTTCTCCAGGAAGGCGGGGCAGAACAACAGCACGCCCAGCCCGTACAGTCCCAGCGTCGCCACCGCGGACAGCACGCAGAGGCGGGTGATCCGGGTGCCACGCAGCCAGCCGACCAACTCGATCAGCCCGAAGGCCATCGCATAGCTTGGCTTCAGCGCGCAGCCCAGGGCCGCCAGCACGCCGACCAGCACGGCGGTTTTCCGCGGCTCGGGCTCGCCCTGCATTTCGCGCGCGAACAGGGCCAGGTAGGGCAGGGCGGTGGCCACCAGCAGGTGCTCGCGCTGGCCGAACTCGACCCCGGGCAGCAGCAGCAGCACCGTGCCGATGGCGCCGAAGACGGGCAGCCGGCGGGCGAACAGGGCCGCCCTGCCGTGCAGCAGGTCCGCCGTCCACCAGGCGCAGCCCAGCAGCATGGCGGCGAACATCGGCTCCGAGACGGTCTTCGGCGATACCCCGAGCCAGCTCGAGGCCATGGCGGGCAGGGCGTAGATCCACACGATCAGCGGCGGATTGACCTCGACGATGTCCTCGTAGAGTCGTTCCCCGCCCAGCCACTTGCGCGCGACATAGAGCAGCCAGGCAACGTCGTCCTTCAGCGGCGAGGAGATGGCGGTGGCGAGCACCAGCACGAGGGCGGCCAGCAACACCGCCATGGCGATCGCACTGGCCGGATCTATGCCGCTCCTGGGGGCGCCTGGGGGCGTCCGGTCCGTCCTGGTCTGCATCGGCGGGTCAGGTCACTCGTTTTCCGGGGAGAACCCGCGCGCATATCCGCGGGCGGGCTCGTGAGCAGCCGCATGCGGCCAGGCACGGCGTAATTCCGAGAGCGTATCCACGGTCCCTGTTACGACAATGTGATCGGTTCGCCAAGATGTGATGAGCTGCGCGGCGGTCACAGCAGGCTCGCGCCGATGTTCACCGCCAACGCCAGGATGAAGGTGTTGAAGAGGAAGCTCAGGAACCCATGCGCCGCCGCCAGGCGGCGCAGCTTGCGCGACGTGATCTGCACGTCGGAGACCTGGAACGTCATACCGAGTACCAGGGAGAAGTAGACAAAATCCCAATAGTCCGGCGCTTTGCCGCCCGGGAATTCCAGGCCGCCGTCCACGGTCTCGCCCCCCGCGTCGTGCGAATAGTATTCGTGCGCGTAGCGCATCGCGAATACCACATGCGTCATCAGCCACGACACCAGCAGCGTCGCCCCTACCAGCGCCACGTGCAGCCCGTGCGGACCCGCCGGCAGGTTCTTCACCGCCGCGTACTGCCCGGCAATGGCGGCGAAACTCGCCGTCACCCCGGCCACGGTGAGCCAGAAGACCGTCCATTCGCCCTCCTCCTGCGCCTCGGCGTCCGCGGCCATGCGGTTCAACCGCTCACCGCTGAACATGACNNGTCAGCGGCAAGATCGTGGCAGGAAAGACCAGAAAAGCAACGATGCCGCACAACGCTCCGGCCGCGAGTCTTCCGTGCCCGGCAATAACCCGCAGCGGCAGAGGCGCCATTTTCTACAACCCCAGATAGGGGACACCACGGGGGGGCGGGCCGCCATGGTGGACGAAGCAGCCGATCATGTGAACCTCCGGGGCGTTGGCAAGCTGTGCGCTGGCGGTAATCTTGCGCCGCCATTAAGGCTTCGCACAGGCGAATGAGCCCCCGGTGCCGGCAGCGAGGAGACGGACGATGGAGTACTGGCAGGACTTCCTGCCGCCGCGGCAAGCCGGGGAGGCGGAGCCCGACGTCCGGACCGACCACACCGTGGCGGCGATGCCGGATGGCAGCCGCCTCGCGCTGCCGCTGCGGGACCTGGGGACGTTCGCCGTCGCCGGGCTGATCGTCAACCAGGCCAGCTTCACCGTGCTGGACCGGCTGTCGGGCTGGCTGGCGGCGCTGGCGCGCAGCTTCGCCCCGGAGGTAGTGGTGGGGTTGCCGACGCTCGGCCACATGGTCGGCCTCGGGGTGGCGCGCGCGCTGGGGCACGCCAACTGGGTAGCGCCCGGCACCTCGCGCAAGTTCTGGTACGACGAGGCGTTGTCGGTGCCGCTCGCCAGCATCACCTCGCCCGGCGCCGGCAGGCGCATGTGGCTCGATCCGCGTCTGCTGCCGCGGCTGCGGGGGCGGCGGGTGCTGCTGGTGGACGACGTGGTCAGCACCGGCGCCTCGCTCCGTGCCGGGCTCGCGCTGCTGGCGGCGGCCGGGGTGGTGCCGGTCGCGGTCGGCGCCGCCATGGCGCAGGGCGACCGGTGGCGCACCGCGCTGCCTGCCGGCGTGACCCTGTCGGCGGTGTTCGCCACGCCGTTGCTGGCCCGTGTGCCCGGAGGGTGGCGGGCGCGTCCGGAGACGTGTGCCCGCGACTGCTGCCCCTTGTTGGACTGACCGATTTGTAAAGAAGTGGTGTTGGACTATTTTTTAGACAAATGGGACACATTTTCCGATTGCCGTGACACACTGGGGGGCGCACATAGGCGTCAGCTGAAGTTGGCGGTCCTCGGCTGCGTGCTCATCGGAAGGTTTCATGGCCCGTCTGGCGGTCGCACGCCTCTGGTTCTGTTCGAATAGCTTCAATCCGCGCCGAACTCGGTTGGCGGATCTGCAACGCCACGAGTGGACCGAGGGCCAGCCAGCGCTCAGCCACCCCCGCGCGCCGCGCTCGGACATCGATGGCCTTGCCGCCTTCCTGTCGACCCGCCCGGGTTGGGACGTGGTGATGCTGCGTTGTGCCGCCGCCCCGCCGGGCGGACCGCTCTCCGCCGAGGTGCTCGGCGCCTGGCTTTCCGACGTCGAGTCGGCGTTGCGGCCGGGGCGCTTCGACGGTTTGTACCTGTCGCTGCACGGCGCCTGCCAGGCCGAGGGCGATCCTGGGGTCGATGTCACGGTGCTGCGGCGTTTGCGCATGGTGGCGCGGCGCCTGCCCATTGTGGCCAGCCTCGATGCCCAGGCCAACATCTCCGACGAGATGCCGCTGCTTCTGGACGGCGCCAGCGCCGCGCGCGGGCCGGACGACGGCGCCGCGGCGGCGGGTCGCGCTCTTGGCCTGCTGGAGGGCATCCTGGCCGGACAGATCCGCCCGGTCGGCGCGGTGGCCCGGGTTCCCGCCGTGATGCCGCCGGTGCAGTTGCGCGATGTGATGGCGTCGTTGTGGCGCGGCGACCTGGCTCATGAGCGGGCGCCGTTGCTCGATCGCAGCATATTCTCCGGCTTCGCCTGGAGTGATACGTCCTGGGCCGGGCCGTCCGCCCTGGCCTGGGCCGACCGCGACGCCGGCGCCGCCCGCGAGGCAGCGTCCGAGTTGGCCCTGCAACTGGCGCGCGGGCGTGGCCCCCATGCCGACCAGCCCTTGCCCTGTGCGGCCGAGACGGTGGCCCGGGCCGCCGCGCAAGGCCGCACCCTGGTACTCGATCTGGCCGATGACCCCGATGCGGGCAGTCTCGGCGACACGCCTGAGTTGCTGCGCGTCGTGCTGGAAGCCGGCACCGCCGCTTCGGCCTTCGGCGTGCTGGCCGACCCGCGCGCCCTCGCCGCCGCCTATGCCGCCGGCGAAGGTGGCACGTTCGAGCATCCGCTCGGTGCCTGTCTCACTCCGGTCTATGGCCGGCCGGTGACGGCGCGGGTGGACGTCGTCCGCCTGCTGTCGGGCATGGCCGTGCTGCAGGCCGGCCCGGTCGCCATCCTGGTGGCCGAGCGGCCCACCCCGGCCGAGCCTGCCCTGTTCGAAGCCGCCGGCATCGACCTCGCTGGCCTCCGCCTGCTCGCGCTGAAGGGGGGGGAGACGGCGCGGGCCGCTTTCTCGCCGGCCTTCCCGGAAGCGGTGGAGGTGGGGTGTGCGGGCCCATCCAGCCCGGATCTCTCGGGGCTGCCGTTCACCTACGTGCCGGCCGCGCGCCGGACGCCCGGCGCGGCCGAGCGCTATGCTTCAGCCCAGCAGCAGAGCGCCGGCGAGGCCGAGAACCGAGATGAACACCGACGCGCCCACGCCCAGCAGCAGTGGGCGCAACCCCTTGGCGTGCAGGGCGCGAAGTTCCGTATTCAGGCCTAGCGCCGCGACCGCCGCCGCCATCATCAGCGGCACCAGCCAGCGCGAGACATCCACCGCCAGCTTCGGCACCACTCCGGTGCTGCCGATGACCACCAGCGCCAGGAAGCCGAAGGCGAACCACGGCACCGGCGCCTTCACGCCGCCGCTCGGCTCGCCGTGGCGAATCCACAGGCCCAGGCCCAGCACGGCCGGCGCCAGCATGACCACGCGGGCCAGTTTGGTGATGGTACCCACCGCGACGGCGGTCGGACCGCCCGCCGCCGCCGCGCCGACGGCCTGCACCACCTCGTGGATGCTCGACCCCGCCCACAGCCCGTAGCTGCGCGCCGACAGCCCGATCAGCGGGCTGAGCTCGGGGTAGATCACCAGCGCCGCGGTGCCGCACAGGGTGATGATGGCCAGCGCGTAGGTCACGTCCTCCTGCTTGCCGCGCACCACCTGGTTGGCGGCGACGATGGCGCTGGCGCCGCAGATGCCGGTGCCGGTGCCGATCAACTGCGCCAG
>PLTJ01000082.1:1656-8970 GCA_003164455.1 Acetobacteraceae bacterium | reverse complement strand
CGCCTCCGCCATGCGTCCGATCACGATCTGGCCGAAGCCCACCCGGGCAGGCGTGGCAACCTTCGGGCCGCCATCTTCCTGCCAGGACATCGAAAATATCGGTTGGGTGTCAGCCGTGACCTGCCAGGTGATGCTCACCCGCCCCTCGCTGTTTGACAGCGCCCCGTACTTGGCGGCGTTGGTGGCGAGTTNNCGAGTTCATGCAGCGCCATGCCGATGCCTTGGGCGGCATCGGGCGTCAATCGCGCGGCAGGGCCCGCGAGGAGCACGCGTGTACCGATCAGATCCTGGAAATGGGCAAGCTGGGCCTTGACGAGATCCACTACCTCGACACCCTGCCATCGATTGCTGACCAGCAGGTCCTGGCCGGCGGCGAGTCCGCCAATGCGCTCGGACAAGCGCGACACGAAGGTTTCCGTGTCGCCGTGCTTCGCGGTTTGAACGGCAACCGCCTGCACCACGGCGAGCAGGTTCTTGGCGCGATGGTTGACCTCCGCCATGAGCATCTTGACGTGCTCCTCGATGCGCTTGCGCTCGGTAATATCGCGGATGTTGCACTGGATGACGGGGTGGCCGCTCTCATCGTACAGATTCGCCACCACTTCGACCTCCTGGTGTTGTCCCTTCTGGCTTTCCAGCGGCAAGTTCTCGTAGCGCACCTGGCTCGTCCGTTTCAGCTTCCGGACCATTTCCTGACTCGCGGCCTCGTCCTTGAGCAGGCCGATCTGATAGAGTTCCTTGCCGACCAATTGGTCGTGCGGGTATCCCAGCAGCTGCGTCATGAATGGATTGGCTTCGACGATTTTGCGTGTGTCAGGGTCGAGGATGAGGACCCCATCGTGCGCGGCCTCGAAGAGACGGCGGTAGCGGATCTCCGAAACCCGCACTTTATCCTCGCGCGTCCTGCGCTCGCTCACGTCACGGATGACGGCGAGCAGACCGGCCGGCTGACCGGCAAGATTCCGCAGCACGGTGATACCCGACTCAACGTTAAGCTCGCGCCCGTCGTACCTGACGTGGACGTTCTCGCCGCGCCATTCGCCGCACTCGCGCAGGGCGGTCTGCGCAGCGGCTTCATCCTCGGGATGCAGCCACCGCGATTCATAGATCTTCGACAAGGACTGTCCGAGACCGTGGGATGCGGTGAGGCCGTACAATTGTTCGGCGGCGGCATTGAGATAAAAGACGCGCATCTCGCCATCGACGGCTATCACCGCGTCACCGACCTGCGCCAGCATTTCACCGCGAATGCGGCTCGCTTCGGCGTCTTCGCCCTGGAGGGTGTAAACCCGCGGCCCGGCGGCGCTTTCGATCACGAACGCATCCACTTCGCCGCCGCGAATGGCGCGAAGGGTTTCCTCCGCCCCCTCCAGTCGCGTCTGAAGGTCGGCGATTTCCGCTGAAAGTGCTGACCTGGAGAGCGATTTCATCGACAAGGTGAGTCCGGTTTCATGCCAGGCACGGTATCTTCGACGCACCGCGGAGACCCAGCCCCTGCAGGATGCGTTCGGACTGGGACATGTCGCCAACGAACCGTCGAGCGGGTAGCGGCAATATTTTGATCAGGGTCGGTGCGGCCAGAATCTGCTCGCTTTTGGCCAGCATCGGATGCTGGGAGAGGTCCACGACTTCCAGATCGTGGCGCCCTGGTAGATGCTCATCGCAAATCTTCCGGATGTTGAAGATTGCGCGGGCGGAACGCGGTGAGGAGCCAGTGACATAGAGTCGCAGGACACAGACGGCAGCGTCACGCGCCGCCACGGCGGCTGCCATCGCGTCGGTTTCGGTTAAACGGGCGGCGTTCGCTTTCATCGAGCGTCAGGCTGCAACCGGTTGTACGTCGAGGCCGACGAGCACGCGGCCTTCGTTGGAAAGGTCGCCGATGATTTTCTTGATCGGCTCGGGCAGGCGGCGCACCAGCGTCGGCACGGCGAGAATCTGGTCACCGGCCGCGAGCTGCGGGGTTTTCGTCAGGTCGATGACCTCGATGAAATACTGGCCGGCGAGGTGCGTCTCGCAGATGCGTTGCAGATTGGCGAAGGCCGTGAGCGACTTCGCGGTCTGCCCGGCGATGTACAGACGCAGTTGGAATTTGGGCGGCGCGGCCGTTTTCCGCCCGGTCGCAAGCGAGGCGCTGCTGCTCATGGGTTTTCCTTCGCCTCGCCGTTGGTACCGGTCGTAACGCGGCGCTGTTGGGACATCGCGGCGGCATCCAGGTGGGTGGCGGTTACCTGCAAGGTCTCCTGGGCGATGGCGAAATGCACCTCCTCGGTTTCCGCCTCCGCCTCGGCTTGCAGGGCGGCGATCTGCGCTTCGATCGCCTTCCGCTTGCTGGCGAGTTGGCGGAGCTTGCGTTCGTGGTCCTGCCCGCGCAACGTGGCGGCGGCGCGCTCCTGTGCTTCCTGGGTGACGCGAGCGCTGCCGGTCAGCACCCTGTCGCCGCCGAGATACACATCCACCAGGTCGATTCCCTGGTCGCCCAGGACGAACTCGCGCACCTGATTCGAGTGCGCCATGCCGCGCGACTTGTGCACGAAGATCGTCCGGTTGCGCTCGCCGTTGAACTCGACATTGCGCAGCAGCAGCCACGTATCCATCAGCGACGACACGCCGAGTTGCGAATCGTCGGGCGCCGAGGTGGCGTCGCCGCTGGTCGTCAGGCCGACGAAAAGCGCCGTGATCTGCTCTTTCTTCAGGAAGTCGATGAGGCGCATGAGCGTCGGCTTCACCTCGGCGTCATTATGCGCCAGGAAGAGATTGGTGACCGGATCGACGGCAACCACGGTGGGACGGAAGGCGCGAACCGCGTCGTGCATCGTCACCAGGTGCTGCTCGTGCCCTTGCAGCGTCGGGCGCGAAGAATGGATCTGGAGCAGGCCCTTCTTGATCCATCGTTCGAGGTCGATGCCGACGGAAAGCATGTTGCGCACGATCTGCGCGCTCGATTCCTCATAGGCGAAAAACAGCGCGCGTTCGCCGCGCTGGCAGGCGGTTTCGATGAATTTCGCCGCCAGGCTGGTCTTGCCGGTGCCGGGGGAGCCCGAGACGAGCACGCTGCTGCCGCGGAAATAACCCAGGCCGCCCAGCATTTCGTCGAGGCGCGCGACGCCGGTGGGAATGCGCTGCGTGGAAACCTGGTGATCGAGCAGCAGCGAAGTGATCGGCAGCACGGAAAATCCATGCGCGCCGATGAGGAACGGGTATTCGTTCATGCCGTGGGCCGTGCCGCGATATTTCAGCACGCGCAGCCGCCGGGTGGAGAGCTGGTCCTGGATGCGCTGGTCGAGAACGATCACGCAGTCCGCCACGTATTCCTCGAGGCCGTAGCGCGTGACCGCGTTGCCTTCGCCCTTCTCGCCGGTGATGATCGCGGTCAGGCCGCGATCCTTCATCCAGCGGAACAGGCGGCGCAGCTCGGAACGGAGGATGCCGTGATTGGACAGGCCGGCGAAGAGCGCCTCGAGGGTGTCCAGGACGACGCGCTTCGCGCCGATGGAATCGATGGCGTGCCCGAGCCGGATGAACAGGCCTTCGAGGTCGTACTCGCCAGTCTCCTCGATTTCGTTCCGCTCGATGTGCACGTAGTCGAGCGCGATCTTTTTCTGCGCCGCGAGTTCCTCCAGATCGAAGCCCAGCGAGCGGACGTTGGCGGCGAGTTCGGCCGCGCTTTCCTCGAACATCATGAACACGCCGGGCTCGCCGAACTGGGTTGCCCCGCGGACGAGGAATTCCACCGCCAGCATCGTCTTGCCGGAGCCCGCGTTGCCGGCCACCAGCGTCGGCCGCCCCGCGGGTAGTCCGCCGCCGGTTATTTCATCGAGTCCCTCAATGCCGGTGCGGACTTTCGGGAGGGTCGGGAGGCTCTCGGTCATGGTTTTCGTCATTGTGCCTTTGATGGATCGGGCGCGTTGCACTGGGGTCGCGTCTTTGGCAATCCGAGGCGAGATCCCGGTTGACCCGACGATGGTCCTGGAGGTCTGAAATTCGGTCATGCGGTCTGCTGGTGCCTCACGTGCCTTGAACGGCTTATCTTCCAGCGGATTGTTCCCGGGCGGGAGGGCCGGAAACTACCTAGAAGACCCGGCCGGGCTGCCCGCGGCATCACCGGCAAGCCGCCCGGCACGATCGAGTGGGCGTGATGAGCGCCGGCGAAGACTCTGCCCCGACCCTCCGGGTTGGAGAGTAGTGTTGGGCTGGGGTTCCATTTGAATCCTTGGTCAAGGAAGCACCGATGAAGATCTTGTTCGTTCTGACGTCGCACGACCGACTTGGCGATACCGGCCATAAGACCGGTTTCTGGCTCGAGGAATTCGCGGCACCTTACTATGCCTTCAAGGCGGCCGGAGCGGCGATAACGCTTGCCTCCCCCAAGGGCGGTCAGCCGCCGCTCGATCCACGCAGTGCTGAGGCGTCGTTCCAAACCGAAGCCACGCGTCGCTTCAATGCGGATGCGGCGGCGAAAACAGACCTCGCCCATACCGTAGTGCTATCCGGCGTCAGGGCCGACGATTTCGATGCGATCTTCTACGCCGGTGGCCACGGCCCGCTGTGGGACCTGGCGGAAGACAAGGCGTCGATCGCCCTGATCGAGGCTTTCTGGGCGAGCGGCAAGCCGGTGTCGGCGGTCTGCCATGCGCCGGGCGTGCTCCGCCACGCGACCGTTGCCGGCGCGCCGCTGGTAAAGGGCCGGAAGGTGACCGGCTTCAGCGACAGCGAAGAGGCCGCCGTCAAGCTCACCCACGTGGTGCCGTTCCTCGTCGAGGACGAACTGAAGCGTCTCGGTGGGCTTTACGGGAAGGGGCCGGATTGGGGCTGCTTCGTCGTTGTCGACGGCAAGCTCGTCACCGGGCAGAACCCGGCCTCCTCGGCCGCCGTCGCGGCTGCCGTGATCGCCATGCTCCGCAACCCAGGGTGAAAGCCGGCGCGCTGTTTCGTCGCCAGGGCAGGGGTCGGATCGCCAGGAGTCGCTGCTGCCCTGCGATGTGTGCATTGTGCCCGGTTCGGGCGGGCTGCTAGCGTCGATTTGGCAAACGCGCGGGGCTTTTCCGTAATCACCGCGTCTGCCCATCGGGAGTGAAATGCATGAATGAGAGCGTCCAGAAGCCGCGCGGGCGGCTGTTCTTTGCCAACCCGGGTCCCTCCAACATTCCCGATTCGGTGCTGCATGCGGTGTCGCATGTCAGCGTGGACTGGTACCCGGCCGAATTCATGGCAGTGTACCACGAGTGCATGGCCGGCCTGAAGCGGGTGATCAAAACGCAGAACGACCTGGTGTTCCACACCGGCTCCGGCCATGCCGCCTGGGAAGCCGCCCTGGTCAACCTGTTTTCGCCCGGCGATCTGCTGCTGTACCCGCAGACCGGCAATTTCTCCGACCGCTGGGGCCAAATGGCGCGCGATCTCGGCCTGCGCACCCAGGTGCTCGAATGCGACTGGCGCCGCGGCGTCGAGATGACCGCGGTGCGTGCCGCGCTGGTGGCCGACAAGGCGCGTGAAATCAAGGCGGTGTGCGTCACCCACAACGAGACCTCCACCGGCATGGTGCTGAACCCGGCCGACTTCCGCGCCGCGCTCGATGCCACCGGTCATCCGGCGCTGTTGCTGGTCGACACCATCTCCTCGCTCGGCAGCATCGATTTCCGCTGCGACGAATGGCGGGTGGACTGCGCGGTGGGCGGCAGCCAGAAGGGGCTGATGCTGCCGACCGGCCTGTCGTTCAATACCATCTCCGAGAAGGCGTGGGCCGCGAGCAAGCAATCGACCATGCGCAAGTCCTACTTCAGCTGGGCGAACATGATGAAGCTGCCGCACAAGAGCTTCATGGGTACGCCGCCGACCTCGCTGTTCTACGGCATGAAGGAATCGCTGCGCCTGCTGCTGGAGGACGAGGGGCTGGACAACGTGTTCGCCCGCCACACCAGGCTGGCCGAGGCGGTGCGCCGCGCCGTGAACCACTGGTCGGGCAATGGCGGCCCGCAACTGTACTGCACCAATCCGGCGCGCTATTCGGACTCGGTGACCACGATCCTGATGCCCGAGGGTTTCGACGCCAACGCGGTGCGCAACACCGCGCTCGACCGCTTCAACGTTTCGCTGGGCGGCGGGTTGGCCAGGCTGGCGGGCAAGGCGTTCCGCATCGGCCATCTGGGCGACCTCAACGAGCCGATGATCCTGGGCACGCTGGGGGTGGTGGAGTTGGCGCTCAAGATCAACCACGTGCCGCATACCCCCGGCGGGGTCGATGCGGCCATCGACTACCTGGCGAACGACTAACCGGATTTTGATGCACGCAGCCGCCGCGCGCGGCAACCGGCCCGTGGGTTCTGGGTATCCACGGGCGCGGTTGCCGCGGTAATATTGTGCCCGTGGGGGACGGTTCGCCGATTTCCCGAACTCGTTGAACTGACACAGGGAGAATGTCATGGCCGCACTGAAGGGCAGCAAGACCGAGGGCAACCTGAAGGACGCCTTCTCCGGCGAGAGCCAGGCGAACCGGCGTTATCTGTATTTCGCCCAGAAGGCCGACGTGGAAGGCTACAACGACGTCGCCGCGGTGTTCCGTTCGACGGCGGAGGGTGAGACCGGGCATGCGCACGGTCACCTGGAATTCCTCGAGGCGGTCGGCGATCCGGCCACCGGCATGCCGATCGGCAAGACCAGCGACAATCTGGCTGCGGCGGTCGCCGGCGAGACGCACGAATACACCGACATGTATCCCGGCATGGCGCGCGTCGCCCGCGCGGAAGGCTTCGACGAAATCGCCGACTGGTTCGAGACCCTGGCCAAGGCCGAGCGCTCGCACGCCGGGCGCTTCCAGCGCGCCCTGGCTGAACTGAAGTAGTCTTATCGGTCCCCGGGACGGCATCGCCGCCCCGGGTCCCCCGTCTGGGAATCAAACGATGCGCGAAGGTAGCCTGGAGGCCCCCAAGCGGCACCCGATCGCTTGGCAGGAGCCTGACTTTTACGACGCGGACAAGCTCGACGCCGAGCTGCGGCGGGTCTTCGACATCTGCCATACCTGCCGCCGCTGCTTCAGCCTGTGCGAATCCTTCCCGCGCCTGTTCGACCTGATCGACGCCGCCAAAACCGGTGAGCTGGACAGCGTTGACAGCGCCGGTTTCGCGCCGGTCGTGGCGGCCTGCACGCTCTGCGACATGTGCTTCCTGACCAAGTGCCCCTATGTGCCGCCGCACGCCTTCGACCTGGACTTCCCGCATCTGATGCTGCGCGCGCGCGCGGTCGCGGCGCGGCGGCACAGCCCGCCCCTGGCCGAGCGCGAGATGGCGGCCACCGACCGCAACGGCCGGCTGGCCG
>PLTJ01000082.1:0-1553 GCA_003164455.1 Acetobacteraceae bacterium | reverse complement strand
GCTTCGTCACCTGGAACGAGCCCGGTGTCGGCATGGCGACGCGTGCCGTGCTGGCGCGCAACGGCGTCGAGACCGAGGTCGTCTATCCGCGCTGCTGCGGCATGCCGCTGCTGGAGCAGGGGCGCATCGCCGAGGTGGCGGAAAACGCGCGCCTGGTTGCGCGCGAGCTGGCCGCCTGGATCGCGCGCGGCTACGACGTCGTCGCCCTGGTGCCGTCCTGCGCGCTGATGCTGAAGTTCGAATGGCCGCTGATCCTGCCCGAGGATGAGGCGGTCAAGCGCCTGGCCGCCGCCACCTATGACCTCAGCGAGTATGTGGTGGACATCGCCCGCAAGGAGGGCATGGCGCCGGGCATGCGCAAGGTCGATGGCACCATCGTGGCGCACATCGCCTGCCACGCGCGGGNNCACGCGCGGGCGCAGAACATGGGGCAGAAGGCGGCCGACATGCTGCGCCTGCTGCCGGAGGTGGACCTGCAGGTGATCGAGCGCTGTTCCGGGCATGGCGGGGCCTGGGGGTTCCGCACCGAGAATTTCCCGCTCGCCCTGAAGGTCGGCCGGCCGGTGGCGCGCCAGGCCCGCGACGGCGACATCCTCACCTCGGAATGCCCGCTGGCCGGGGAGCACATTCTGCAGGGCATCGAGCGCCAGGGTGGGGAGAAGCGTCCCGAACTGCTGACCCATCCGATCCAGCTGATCGCGCGCGCTTACGGAATCACCGCCTGAGGGGGAGTTGCCATGCCGGCCAAGCACGCCATCGCCGCCGAGGACATCCTGCCCGTCGCGGACTATGCCGCGCAGCGGACGGAGTGGCGGGCCCGCATCGGGCTCGCCAAGCGGCTGCGCCGGCTGGATGTCGGGCCCTACGTGACCTTCTACTTCGAGAACTGGCAGACCATGTGGCTGCAAGTGCAGGAAATGCTGCACATCGAGCGCGGCGGCGCCGAGCAACTGGCCGACGAGCTGGCGGCCTACAACCCGCTGGTGCCGAACGGGCACGAGCTGGTGGCCACCTTCATGATCGAGATCGACGACGCCGCGCGCCGCAAGCGCGTGCTCGGCGCGATGGGCGGCATCGAGGAGTCGGTGTTCCTCGAAATCGCCGGCGAGACCGTGCACGGCGTGCCGGAGACCGACCAGGACCGCACCACCGCGGAGGGCAAGGCGAGTTCGGTGCAGTTTGTCCATTTTCCGCTGTCGCCGGCGCAGATCACGGCGTTCCGCGGTGCCGGCGCGCGCGTCGTGTTGGGCCTGACGCACCCGTCCTACAGCCACAGGACGGTGCTGCCGGAGCCGATACGGCTTGCCCTGGCGGACGATTTCGACTGACGCGGGCCGGCGTCGCGAGGGCCGTCAATCGTCGCGGTGAACGCGCTCCATGCGTTCGTGGCGTTCCTGGGCGTCGATCGACAGGGTGGCGATCGGCCGCGCCTCCAGCCGCTTCAGGGCGATCGGCTCGCCGGTCTCCTCGCAGAACCCATAGGACCCGTTCTCCACCCGGGCCAGCGCCTGGTCGATCTTGGCGATCAGCTTGCGGGCGCGGTCGCGGGTGCG
>PLTJ01000344.1 GCA_003164455.1 Acetobacteraceae bacterium | reverse complement strand
TGGGGCGGCACGGTGGCCTGGTGGGGCGCCACCCGCAGCAAGCGCTTCAAGGCGGCGGTGGGTTGGTACGGGGGCGGCATCGCCGCCACCCGCACCGAGGCGCGGCACTGCCCGGTGCAACTGCATTTCGGCGAGAAGGACACCTCCATCCCGCTGACCGACATCGAGCTGATCCGCCAGGCCCAGCCCGGGGTGGAGATTTTCGTCTATCCCGGAGCGGGGCACGGCTTCGGCTGCGACGACCGGGCCAGCTACAGCCAGCCCGACGCGGAGCTGGCCCGGCAACGCAGCCTGGCCTTCCTGGCCCGCTACGTGGGCGGATAACGGAAGGCCAGGGCTCCGGCCGCCCTTGGCGTCTTCTTAGGCGCCGGATCGGATAGATCTGGCCGCTCGAGTTCGGATGGAAGTCCGCGCTGTCCCGGGGTGATCGTGCCCGAGCGGGGCGCGGATTGTTCTGGGTTCCGACAAAACTGATATTGACAGCCTATAACCCATGTTTACAATTCTGCTCCTGGAATGCCCGGAGACGGACCGTCATCGACAGCGCATCGATTGCTGGGCAGCGCGATCGGTGCGCCGGCGGTCTGCTGGAGAAGGGCACAAAATCATCGTTCTGGGAGCAGGAGGAAGCCATGAGTATCGACATAGCAGACAATGGGTCTGGGCCAACCAAAGCGACGACATCACGCCACTATAGGCGCGGTGTAATCGGAATAATGCTTCTTTTGATGATTACAATTGGCTACGTTGACCGAATGACCATGTCGATATCAGGGCCGGTCATCGCCAAGGAGTTCGGCCTTAGTCCACTCACCATGGGGCTTTTGTTTTCGGCCTTCTTCTGGGGCTACGCCGCCATGATGGTCCCGGGGGGCTGGTTCATTGACCGGTTCGGCAAGAACGTCCTTCTTCCGGTCGCCGTTTTCGGCTGGACACTGGTCTCCATCGCCACCGGCTTCATGACGTCGGTGGCAGGGCTGTTCGGAGTCCGCATCCTGCTTGGCGTCGGCGAGGCTCCCGCCTATCCGACCGGCAATCTGGTCATTCGCGAATGGGTGCCGTTGAAAGAGCGTGGCGTGTTTACCTCGCTGATGCAGACCGGCAGCCTGCTTGGCCCAGGCCTGGCAACGGCGCCGGCTGCCTATGTGGTGTCCACTTATGGATGGCGTGCCGCCTTCGTCATTCTCAGCTCGCTTGGCTTCGTCTGGCTGATGGGTTGGCTGCTGCTCTACCGCAGCCCCGAAAAGGCGCGGTGGCTCACCGAGGATGAGCGCGACTTCATCGTCGCCACGCGCGAGCAGCCGACGGTCCTCGGTCAGGCCACCCCGGTCAGGATGTCGATCCCGACCCTGCTGGCGCAGCGTTCCATGCTTGGCATCATGGCCGCCAACGGGGCGCAGACCTACGCGGCGTATTTCCTGCTGACCTGGCTGCCCTCCTATCTGGTCAGCTCGGACCGCCACTTCGACCTGGCACACAGCGGCAATCTGACGTCCGCCATGTATCTTTTCGCGACGGTCGCCACCATCCTGCTCGGCCGTCTGGCCGATCGATGGCTGTCGCTTTCGGACGAGCGGGCGAAGCGGGGCGAGCGGCGGATCGTCGTGGCGGTGCTCATGATAGCAAGCATGGTGGCCCTCGCCATCGCGCCGTGGGTGGTCAACCAGTATCTTCTCGTCCTGACCATCGGCATCGCGCTGACGGTCATCATGGTGTCCATCGCCTTGACCTTTGCGCTCCTCAACGACCTGATCGTCGATGAAACCTCGGCCGGGCGGACCTTCTCGCTGATGTCCTTCTGCGGCCAGGTGATCGGCCTGCTGGCGCCCATCGTCACCGGCTGGATCGTCGGTCTCGGCGCCGGGTTCACCGTGGTGTTCATCGCCACCGCCGCTTTGCTCGCGTTGGGCACTCTGATCGTCTGGGTGCTGCCGACACGTCAGTTGCAACCTTGACCGTCAACGCCTCAACCCGAGGCCGAAGCGTCAAGGATCGCGAGGCCTGTTGACCGACCGCGGGCAGGATCGGCAAATCCGATGCTGCCCGCGTTTTCCCGGAGGAGCGAAGCATGCTGTACAAGAGACTGGGTAAGCTGGATGTCTTCCTTTCGATAATCTCGATGGGCGGCCACGAGTACCTGCCCAGCGGCCTCTCTCGCGGTTTCAATGAAGACATGAAACTGGCCATAAAGCCCGGACACATCTTCGACGGGTTCGGGCAGGAGGCCAGAAGACAGATCCTGCGCACGGCGTTCGACAATGGGATCAATTTCTTCGACGTCACCCAGGACTCGGAAAAGGAAGCTCTCGGCAGAAACCTCAAGGAGGTAAAGCCGCCCTATGAGATCTACGTTCAAACCCGGCCCGAATCGTTTGGATACACCTACGACAAAAACAATGTGAAATTGGGAAACTACGATCTTTTGCGGGCCGAAGTTCAAAGAATACTCAAATTGATCCAACGGGAGCGAGTTGATTTTCTGAACATGCCGTTCATGAAAGCCGCCCTGGATAACGATCCAGACTATATGGAAAAAATACACTACAATATTAAAGAACTGAAGAAAGAAGGACTGATCCGATTTGCCGTATCCGACACCTTTTCTGGTGAATCTACTTATTTGACGCAAATCGCACGTGGCTGTTTCGACGCTATTTATATAAATTTCAACTTTGCGGATCGTCACCCCGAGGAGAAGGTTCTGCCACGTGCCGCCGAGAAGGGGATGGGCGTTTTTGCCCGCGAAGCGTTCATGAAGGGGGCGCTGTTCCGCATGGCCGAGGACATCCACGTCGCCGACACGGCCAGATTGGCCGATGCGGCGCTGCGATGGGTGCTGACTCATGACGAGGTCACGACGTTGACGTACGGAACGGGCAAGCCGCGCAATCTTCTGAACGCGCTCCAGGTCCTGAAAAGCGCGACATTCACCCGCGAGGACGCGGCCATTCTCGATAAGATCAAAGCGTCGGAAAGATTCAAAGGCTACGAGTCGCAAAAGACCAACGAGTTTTTCGGCTGACGAACGGCCGGCGATCCGCCGTGGTCCGAAAGGCCGCGGCGGATCACCACCCGAGCAGACAAGGAGCAAGAACCATGGACATGCCGACCAACCATTTCAAACGCGCCATCAAATCAGGCCGCCCGCAAATCGGCATATGGAGCAGCCTTCCTGACAACATATCGGCCGAAATTCTGGCCGGGTCCGGGTTCGACTGGATGCTGATCGACACCGAGCATACGCTGAACGACCTGCGCATGGTTTGCAGTCAGTTGCAGGCGGTCACCGGCAGCGCCACCCATCCGGTGGTACGCCCGCCGTGGAACGACACCGTCATGATGAAGCGCTTCCTCGACATTGGCGTGCAGACCTTCCTCATTCCCATGGTGCAGACCGAGGAAGAGGCGCGCAAAGCGGTTGCCGCCACACGCTATCCGCCGCAGGGCGTTCGTGGTTTCGCCTCCGCCGGACGCGCCGCGGGCTATGGTCGCGTGACCGACTATTTCGCCCGCTGCCAGGAGGAAATGTGCGTCCTGGTGCAGATCGAGACAACGCTGGCCCTGCAGAATATCGAGAGCATCGCCCGCGTCGATGGCATCGATGGCATTTTCATCGGTCCTGGCGACCTGTCGGCCTCTCTTGGCCATCTCGGCAACCCGACCCACCCGCAGGCGCGGGCGGTCATCGATGATGCCATCGATCGCATCAAGGCCTGTGGCGTGCCGGTGGGGATTTTGACCAGCAATGAAGCGATGGCCCACCATTACATCGACAAGGGCTGCCTGTTTACCGCCGTCGGCTCCGACATCGGCATTCTCGCCAATGGCCTGGAGCAGTTGGCCCGGCGCTTCAAGCCCGCGGGTTGAGGCAGGAACGCTTCCGCCGCCAGCCCGGCTGCTTTCCTGGCCGGGTTGCGTCGGCTATGGTGGTTGCCCCTTTGCCGGAGTGAACGCACACGTGTCGAACCCTGAATTGGAGAACGAGAGCTATAATTTAAGCGACATGGTCTACGAGAAATTGATTTCCGCTGTCATCAGCGGAAAATTCGCCGTCAATTCCAAACTTCCGCCGGAAATTGAGCTGGCCCGCCAGATCGACGTCTCCCGCCCGATTCTGCGCATCGCCCTGCAGCGGTTGCGCGACGATGGAATCCTGAAGTCGCGCCGTGGCTCGGGCAACTTCATCATCCGCCAGCCGCATCAGACGGTATTACAGATGGTTCAACTGAGTCAGATCCCGGACATTCAGAATTGCTTCAAATTCCGCATCGGCGTCGAGGGCGAGTCGGCCTTCTACGCGGCAATCAATCGGGACAACGCCTTCCTTGAGAAGATAAACAGGGCGCTGTCTGGCCTCGATGACGCCGCTCTCAATAACATTTCTGGCGTCGATGCTGATTTTGACTTCCACATGAATATAGCACAGGCGAGCGGCAATCCGTATTTTGTCTCATCTCTCGCGGCGATTCGGGATCAATTTATTTTCGGCATTTCTGTCACACACAATCTATCATTGCGCCGAACAAAGAAACGCCTTTCACTCGTCGGGGCTGAACACCAGGCTATCGGCGAGGCCATTGCCCGGTCAGACCCGGAGCAGGCGCGACTGGCCATGCGCCAGCATCTCGAGCATGCCAGACGGCGCTTGTTCGAAGGCGATCTGGTCGAAAGCTACAGCGAGGAGCGTCCCGGTTCGTGAATCTCCTGGTTCGGGAATCGACCGCAACCGCGCCCTATCCTTCCTACTCCCGCATGTAGCGGAAGTCGCAGTGGCTGGCACCGCCCATCAGGGTCTGGGTGCGGGTGAGTTTCAGCTTCGGGTCGTAGCCCTCGCAGAACGCGCCGTCGCGGTTGCACGACAGCACCGCGCCGAGGTCGGCCAGTCCCATGGCGCGGTACATCTCGGCGTAGCGGCAGCGCGTGACGTTGAAGTGAAA
>PLTJ01000206.1 GCA_003164455.1 Acetobacteraceae bacterium | reverse complement strand
GCGACGGCACGTTCAATGCCTGGGTGCCGCTGTTCGCCGGCATGCACGTCTACAAGGCCGCCGAGCCGGTCTGCGCCGTCATGACCGAGGCCGGCGGGCTGCTGGCGCAGGGCAAGCTGGTCCACTCCTATCCGCATTCCTGGCGCTCGAAGGCGCCGCTTATTTTCCGCGCGACGCCGCAGTGGTTCATCCGCATGGATGGCGAGGGCCAGATCCGCGAGAAGGCGCTTGCCGCCATCGCGGAGACCGATTTCGTGCCGGAGAAGGGCCGCACCCGGCTGGCCAGCATGATCGCGGCACGGCCGGACTGGTGCATCAGCCGCCAGCGCGCCTGGGGCGTGCCGATCGCGGTGTTCGTGGACAAAAAGACCGGGCAGCCCCTGCGCGATGCCGACGTGGTCGCCCGCATCGTGGCGGCCTTCCGCGAGGAGGGCGCCGATTCCTGGTACGCCTCGCCGCCCGGGCGCTTCCTCGGCCCCGATCGCGATCCGGCGGACTACGACCAGATCAAGGACATCGTCGACGTCTGGTTCGAGTCGGGCTCGACCCATGCCTTCACCCTCGAGGACCGGCATCTGCCCTGGCCGGCCGACCTTTATCTCGAAGGGTCGGACCAGCACCGCGGCTGGTTTCATTCCTCGCTGCTGGAATCCGTCGGCACGCGCGGGCGGGCGCCCTTCAAGGCGGTGCTGACGCATGGCTTCGTGCTCGACGAGCAGGGCCGCAAGATGTCCAAGTCGCTGGGCAACGTGATCGCCCCGCAGCAGGTCTGGGACAAGTACGGCAGCGACATCCTGCGGCTGTGGGTGATGATGTCGGACACCGCCGAGGACCTGCGGATCGGCCCCGACATCCTGAAACAGCAGGCCGAGCTGTACCGCCGCCTGCGCAACACGCTGCGCTGGCTGCTCGGCAGCCTGTCCGGTTTTTCCGAGGCCGAACGCCTGCCCGAGGCCGAGATGCCGGAGCTTGAGCGCTGGGTGCTGCACCGGCTGGCGGAGCTCGACGCGCGGGTGCGCACCGGCGTGCAGACCTATGACTGGACCGGGGTCTATCCGGCGATTCATTCGTTCTGTGCCAGCGACCTCTCGGCCTTCTATTTCGATATCCGCAAGGACGCGATTTATTGCGACCGGCCGGACAGCCTGCGCCGCCGCGCCGCCCGCACGGTGCTGGACCGCCTGCACCGGTGCCTCGCCACCTGGCTCGCCCCGGTGCTGGTGTTCACCGCCGAGGAGGCCTGGATCGCCCGTTTCGGCGAGGAGGAGAGCGTCCACCTGGAGGATTTTCCGACGATCCCGGCGGGCTGGCGGGACGAGGCGCTGGGGCTGCGGTGGGCGGAGATCCGCGACATCCGCCGCGTCATCACCGGCGCGCTGGAGCGGGCGCGCAGCGACGGCACCATCGGGTCCTCGCTGCAGGCCGCCCCGGTGCTGCACCTGGCGCAGGACAAGGCCGGGTTGCTCGGGCAAGCCGAGTGGGCGGAACTGGCTATCGTTTCCGGCCTCACGGTCTCGACCGCGCCGGCGCCCGAGGAGGCCTTCGTCTTGCCGGAGGTGGCCGGCGTGGCGGTGACCTTCGCCCGGGCGGGGGGAGAAAAATGTGCCCGCTGCTGGCGCGTGCTGCCGGAGGTCGGGCAGAACGGCGCCCATAAGCTGCTTTGCCGCCGCTGCGTCGATGCCGTCGAATCGGGTCTGGTTTGCACCGCATGAAGTGCCGCCGCATCGCCGGCCTTGCCGCCGCCCTGCTGGTGCTGGCCGCCGACCAGGCGAGCAAGGCGTGGATCGTGCAGGGGCTGCGCCTGCCCGAGCTTGGCAGTGTCCGTCTGCTGGCGGTGCTGAACCTGACCTGGGTGGAGAATCGCGGCATCACGTTCGGCTTGTTGAACGGGGCGGGTCGCCTCGGGCCGATGCTGCTGACCGTGGTGGCGCTGGCGGTGGTGGCGGCGTTGGGCGTGTGGCTGTGGCGGGCGGAGCGGGTGTTGGTGGCGGCGGCGCTGGGGGCGGTGGCCGGCGGCGCGGTGGGCAACGTCATCGACCGGTTGCGATTCGGCTACGTGGTGGATTTCATCCATGCCCATGCCTGGGGCTGGTCCTGGTACGTGTTCAATGTGGCCGACGCCGCCATCGTCTGCGGGGTGGCTGCCCTGGTGCTCGACAGCATGATCTCGCATCCGGCGCGCAACGCCGACAGTGAGCACCTTGCCGGCGCGCGAGACGACGGCTAAGAGGGTGCCCATGGTCTCGCCCCGCATTCTCCTGGTCGCCGCTGTTCTGCCGTTGGCGCTTGCCGGCTGCGGCGGCTCCGACTTGTCACGCACCTTCGGTCTGAACCGGGATTCGCCCGACGAATACCAGGTCACCACCAGGGCGCCGCTTTCCATGCCCCCCAACTACGCGCTGCGCCCGCCACGCCCCGGTGAGCCGCGGCCGCAGGAACGGACCGAAACCCAGGAAGCCGAGGCCCTGCTGGCGCCGCAGTCGGTGCTGGCCAGCAATCAGGGCGGCAACAACAGCCCCGGCCAGGACGCCTTGCTGGCCGCCGCCGGGCCGACCGCGCCAGGCGATATCCGCCAGAAGGTGAACAGCGATGCGGCGATCGATCAGACCGACCGCGGCTTCGCCGACAAGCTGATGTTCTGGCATACCCCGCCGGACAAGACGGTGGTGATGGACCCGCAGCGCGAGGCCCAGCGGCTGCGCGAGGACGCGGCTCTCGGCAAGAGCTCGACCGTTGGCGACACGCCCGTCATCCAGCCGCCTGAGCGGTCGTGGTGGCAGATGATTTTCTGACCGAAGGACGGTTCGGCTGGCGGCGCACTTGGACTAGACTGCCGCCATGCAAACCCAAACCGTCATCGGCGAGGCCTGGCAACGTTTGGCCGCCCTCGCCGCCCGTCCGGGTGGCAACGCCATCCGGCCGCTGTTCGCCGCCGACCCCGAGCGGGCCCGGCGCTTCACCACCACGCTCGATGACCTGACGCTCGACTTCTCCAAGACGTCGATCGACGGCGAGGCGCTGGCCGCGCTGCGCGATCTCGCCCACGCAGCGGGGGTAGAGGGGTTCCGCCGCCGCCTGTTCGCCGGCGAGGCGGTCAACGTCACCGAGGGCCGCGCCGCCATGCACATGGCGCTGCGCTCGCCGCCCGGCGCGGGCCTGCGCGCGAGCCTGCCCGGCGGCAGCGAGGACGCCAGCGCGCTGGCCGCCGCCGAACGCGAGAAGATGCGCGCCTTCGTCGCCCGGGTGCACGACGGCACCCTGCGCGGCGCCACCGGCGAGCGCTTCGATTCCGTGCTGAACATCGGCATCGGCGGCTCGGACCTCGGCCCGCGCATGGCCAGCGAGGCGCTGACGCTGGCGCATGGGGCCAAACTGCGGGCGCGCTTCCTGTCCAATGTCGATGGCACCGAGTTCGCCGCCCTGGCGCGCGAACTCGACCCGGCGCGCACGCTGGTGCTGGTGGCGTCGAAGACTTTTACCACTCTCGAAACCATGACCAATGCCCGTGCCGTCCGCGCCTGGGTGGCGGCGGCGCTGGGCGAGGCGGCGGTGGGGGCGCATTTCGCCGCGCTGTCAACCAACCTCAAGGCGGTTGCCGCTTTCGGCATCGCGCCGGACCGGGTGTTCGGCTTCCGCGACTGGGTGGGCGGGCGCTACTCGCTGTGGTCGTCGATCGGCATGTCGATCGCGCTGGCTGCGGGGTGGGAGGCGTTCCAGGCCATGCTGGACGGCGGCTGGGCGATGGACCAGCACTTCCGCGACACCGACTTCGCCGACAACCTGCCGGTGCTGCTGGCCCTGGTATCGTTATGGCACATAAATGTTATGGGGTATGACAATCATTGCATGCTGGCCTATGACGCCCGGCTGCGCCGTTTCCCCGCCTATCTCCAGCAGCTCGAAATGGAGAGCAACGGCAAGTCGGTGATGCTTGACGGCCGGGCGGTGGGCCATGCCACCTGTCCGGTGCTGTTCGGCGAGCCCGGCACCGACGCGCAGCACAGCTTCATGCAGCTGGTGCACCAGGGCACGCAGGTGATGCCGGTGGACTTCCTGCTGGCGGCCACGCCCGACCACGACCGGCCGGAGGCGCATCTCATCCTCTCGGCGAATGCCTTCGCCCAGGCGGAAGCGCTGCTGCGCGGCAAGACCGAGGCGGAAGTGCGCGCCGA